>URYM01000087.1 GCA_900552095.1 uncultured Blautia sp.
GCGGGGATCTGCTGCGGCGGAAGGCAGACAGGCAGGTGAGGAGAGAGCTTCCACTTCTTCCGGAGCGGGGATCTCTTCTTCCTGAATGCTGTTTTCTGGAGCGGGGGTCTCTTCTTCCTGAACACTACTTTCCGGAGAGACGGGAGATTCGGTATCTTCAGGCGGAGTGTTTTGCGGCTCTTTTTCCGGGGAGGGTGTCTGCGGCGGAGCCGGATTGGAAAAGAGGCGGAAGGATTCGGGGTGTATGGGGTGGTCATCCCAGGCAGTTCCGAAAAAAAGATCCTTTTCAGAACGGATCACAAGACCATTTAGCTGGTCGAAAGAAAAGGGAAAACCGCCGATTTTCAGAGGATCGGTCACAAGACGGGTCAGAAAGATACCGTTTCCGGTTCTGGCCTGGTGAAGGGGAAGGGCGGTCAGGCTGTCTCCTTCGCGGACGAAACCGCAGACTGAGAGGGGAATGCCGGAGGGCAGGGAGGGGATTTTCATATGAATCTCCAGAGCGCAGACTCCGTTTCTTACTTCTGCCCGGACAAAACCACGGTTTTGTCCGCGGACATTCTGGCGATATTCATAAAGATAAGAGATGAAACGTCGGTAATCAGACATAGAAAACGATCCTTTCAGAGCGTCACAGGATTTACACTACCCTATGCGGAAAAAAAGCAGAATATCACGGAACAGGGGATTTTTTATGGAACATGAAAAGTATATGAGAGAAGCCATCAGGCAGGCAAAAAAGGCAGAAGCGCTGGGGGAGGTTCCCATCGGCTGTGTGATTGTCTGCGGGGATAAAATCATTGCCCGGGGTTATAACAGGAGGAACACGGATAAGAATACGCTGTCCCACGCCGAACTGAATGCGATCCGCAGGGCCAGTAAAAAACTGGGCGACTGGAGGCTGGAAGGGTGCACTCTTTATGTGACGCTGGAACCGTGTCAGATGTGCGCCGGAGCGATCGTGCAGGCCCGGGTGGATCGGGTGGTGATCGGAAGTATGAATCCCAAGGCGGGCTGCGCCGGATCAATTCTGAACCTTCTTCAGATCCAGCAGTTTAATCATCAGGTGGAGATTGTGCGGGGAGTGCTGGAGGAAGAGTGCAGTTCTATGCTTTCCGGCTTTTTCCGGGAACTGCGGGAGCAGAAAAAGAAGAAAAAACTGGAAAACTCTCAGGGGAAAACCAGTTGACGGGAGCCACAAGAGGCATTATAATGCTAATGGTAAGGAGATGTACCCAAGCGGCTGAAGGGACCGCACTCGAAATGCGGCAGGCCGGGTGACCGGTGCGAGGGTTCAAATCCCTCCATCTCCGTTTAAAAGGCAGCACAAAGAGGTAAGGTGACGCGAAGCAGGTGAAATTTTGAGTAAGTTTCCGGGAGCGGCTTTGGAACTGCGGTTCAGAGCGCTGGAAGGCCGGATTCTCAAATTTGTACCTGTTTTCTTTTTGCGCGTCAGACACAGAGGGAGGAAGTTAATGATGGAAGACAAGTTAATGACGGAAGGGAGTATCTGGAAAAAAATCCTGTTCTTTTCCATTCCGCTGATTCTGGGCAATCTGCTGCAGCAGATGTATAATACGGTAGATTCCATTATCGTGGGAAATTATGTGGGCAGCAACGCGCTGGCGGCGGTGGGGTCCAGCACTTCTCTGATCGGTCTTCTCATCGCGTTCAGCCAGGGGGCTTCTGTGGGAGCTGGGGTCATTGTTGCCCAGCATCTGGGAGCCGGGAAGAAAAAAGAGGTACAGACTGCGGTTCACACGGCTCTTGCGGTAGCGGTACTGCTGGGGCTGATCTTAAGCGGAGCCGGACTTCTGTTCAGTCCGCAGGTGCTGACCTGGATGGGAACTCCCGAGGCGGTGATGAAAGAGTCTGTTGTTTATTTGCGGATTTATTCCGGAGGACTGATCTTCAGCATTATTTACAATATGGCTGCGGGAGTGATGAATGCGGCGGGCAATTCCAGACGGCCTCTGCTGTATCTGGGAATTGCATCTGTGACAAATATCATCCTGGATCTGGTGCTGATCCGGGGACTGAATATGGGGGTAGCAGGAGCTGCTGTGGCCACGGATATCAGTCAGCTGCTTTCCTGTGTGCTGGCTCTTATTTATCTGATCCGGGTAAATGCCAGTTACCGGGTGCGTCTGCGGGAAATCCGCATTGAGAAGCGCATGGCTTCCTCTATTATAAAGGTAGGACTTCCCACGGGGATCCAGAACATGGTGATCTCCTTCTCCAATGTGCTGGTGCAGGCCAGTGTCAACAGTTTTGGCGCGATGGCCATGGCGGGATTCGGAGCTTACCTGAAGGTGGATGGGTTTAATATTCTTCCGGTTATGAGTTTCAGCATGGCGGTGACAACCTTTGTGGGGCAGAATTATGGAGCAGGGAAAACGGACCGGGTCAGGAAGGGAATGTGGGTCACGGTGGGGATGAGTGTAATCTATACGGCGCTCACAGGCGTCCTTCTTCTGGCTTTTGCACATCCGGTAATCGGTCTTTTTTCAAAGGATCCCGAGGTGATCGCCTATGGCGTGCAGGCTATGAAATATTTCTGCCCGTTCTATTTTCTGCTGGGTATTCTGCATTCTCTGGCAGGTGCAGTCCGGGGGACGGGAAAGACGGTTCCGCCCATGGTGATCCTTCTGGCAGCTTTATGTGTATTCCGCGTTTTCTGGGTACAGCTGATTGTCCCCAGATTTGATACGATCGACGGGGTATACCTGCTCTATCCGGTGTCCTGGGCGCTGGGGCTGCTTATGATGGCTGTTTACACCTGGAAGGGAAATTGGCTGCCCGGTCTGAAAAAATGACAAACGATCATATAATAACCTTGCGGAAAAAGGGTAAATGTTATAAACTATAGCAAGGGAAGAGTGTTCTGGCGGGGACATTTTTCACTAAGGAATAAAGAGAAAAGGTGGTAAGACGATGAACAAGTTAGAACTTCAGAAGATGGCAAATGAAGTCCGCAAAGATGTTATTGTGGCGACTCATGCAGCCAAATCCGGTCATCCGGGCGGATCTCTTTCAGCAGCAGATATTTTTACTTATCTGTATTTTGCGGAGATGAACGTAGATCCGAAGGATCCGAAGAATCCGGATCGCGACCGTTTCGTGCTTTCCAAGGGACATACAGCTCCCGGCTATTACTCTGCACTGGCAGAGAGAGGCTTCTTCCCCAAGGAAGAACTGCTCAGACTGCGTAAAGTAGGATCCTATCTGCAGGGACATCCCGATATGAAACATATCCCGGGCGTGGATATGTCCAGCGGTTCTCTGGGACAGGGAATTTCCGCAGCGGTAGGTATGGCGCTGTCAGGAAAGATGGATGGAAAAGACTACCGGGTTTATACGCTGCTGGGCGACGGTGAGATTCAGGAAGGCCAGGTGTGGGAGGCCGCTATGTTTGCCGGTCACCGGAAGCTGGACAATCTGGTTGTAATCGTAGACAACAATAATCTTCAGATCGATGGAAAGATCGGGGACGTCTGCTCTCCCTATCCGATCGACGAGAAATTTAAAGCATTCAATTTCCATGTGATTAATGTAAATGGACATGATATGGACGAACTGGCTGCAGCATTCAAAGAAGCCAGAGAGACCAAGGGGATGCCCACCGCGATCGTGGCTAAGACGATTAAGGGCAAGGGAGTGTCCTTTATGGAGGATAACGCTGCATGGCACGGAACCGCTCCCAATGATGAGCAGTATGAAACTGCAATGAAAGATTTAGAGAAGGCAGGTGACGCATTATGTCAGATGTAAAGAAAATTGCAACCAGAGAGAGTTTTGGAAACGCTCTGGCAGAGCTGGGAAAAGAGCATCCGGAAGTAGTAGTGCTGGACGCGGATCTGGCAGGCGCTACCAAGACGGGCGTATTTAAGAAAGCGTTTCCGGAGCGTCATATCGACTGTGGTATTGCAGAGTGCAATATGATGGGAATTGCAGCAGGACTGGCTACTACGGGAAAGGTTCCCTTTGCCAGCACCTTTGCTATGTTTGCGGCGGGACGGGCTTTTGAGCAGGTTCGCAATTCTGTCGGCTATCCGAAGCTGAATGTGAAAATCGGAGCTACCCACGCGGGAATCTCCGTGGGTGAAGATGGCGCTACCCATCAGTGTAATGAGGATCTGGCTCTGATGAGAACGATTCCCGGCATGGTAGTGATCAACCCGTCTGATGACGTGGAGGCGAAGGCGGCTGTAAAGGCAGCTTACGAGCACAAGGGACCGGTTTATATGCGTTTTGGCCGTCTGGCTGTTCCGGTGATCAATGATAATCCGGATTACAAATTTGAACTGGGCAAGGGCGTTGTGTTAAGAGAGGGAAAAGATCTTACCATCATTGCCACCGGACTTTGTGTGGCAGAGTCCCTGGCAGCGGCTGAGAAGCTGGCAGCTGACGGCGTGGAGGCGAAAGTGATCAACATCCATACGATCAAACCTCTGGATGAGGAACTGGTCGTAGCAGCGGCAAAAGAAACCGGAAAAGTTGTGACGGTCGAGGAACATTCCATCATCGGCGGTCTGGGAAGTGCAGTCTGCGATGCTCTGTCCGCACAGGCACCCACTCCGGTTCTGAAGATCGGAGTTATGGATACCTTTGGTGAGTCCGGCCCGGCAGCAGAGCTGGTAAAGAAATACGGTCTGGACAGCGAGAGCATTTACAGCAAAGTAAAGGCCTGGATTTAAAAAAGATTTAAGTTAAGATTTATATTGAAGAACCCCCGGGGCAGCGCCCTGGGGGTTCTTGTCTTAGAACTGTGCGTAAATAAATTTCGGAGCCGTAGAAAGGTTGGCATTCATCAGATAGAGATACAGGATCACCATCAGAAGATAGAAGGCCAGAACCCAAAGAGCGAAGGCAAGCTTCGGGCGGCTCTTAATTTTGTTTTGCAAATTGGTAAAGAGCTTTATCAACGGTCAGCCATCCTTTCTGTGCCAGATGCACGCTGTCTTCAAAGAAATATTTCGTGTGTTCTTCGCCGGAGAGATCGGCTACGACTGTACCGTCGAATTCGGCGGCCAGTTCCCGGATATTCTGATAGTAATTCTGACGGGCTTCCTGGGGGAATTCTGTGAAATCATACCAGTAACCGTTGACCGGGAGAATGACGATCATAGGGGTGATGGACAGATCCCGGCAGACAGAGAGGAAGATCCTCAGGTCGTCGTACTCCGGGGAATTGCCGTAGCCTGTGATGGCGTCTGCGTCTGCGCCCTTTTTCTCAGGCATGCGGGGAACGATTTCTTCATAGCTGGCCTCATCCATATAAAACTCATTCTGCTGGTGGACGTCTCCGTAGGCATTTGCCTCCTGTTCCAGACTTTCCCAGTCCGGTTCGGAGGAGGAGAGCGTTTGGTCTGGCTGATAGGCCAGTCCTGCCAGGTGAGCCTGGTTTACAATGCCCGCCATATCTTTTTCTGCCAGAAAACGTTCATATACCTGGAAATAGAGGTTCTGGAAGAAGTTAAGATCTTCTCCGGAAGCTCTTTTGTTGTAGGATTTTACCCGGTCAAGAGCGGCCGGATCGGCCTGTAGCAGAGTTTCGGTCCGCTCCATGATTGCTTCCCGGGTTTCCTGGGAGAGATTGGGATTTTCCAGCATTCCCAAATAATGTGTCTCAGAGAAGCGGGAGGCAAAAGCCTTATCAACTACGCCGGTTTTGCGGAACCACTGGGGTGACAGAAGGAGAACCGCTTTTTTATTTTCTATCTCATCACCGATAGAAGCCAGTGTGATCGCATGGCTCAGGGACTGGTAGTAGCCGGCGCCGATCAGCATTGTATTCAGATCTGTGTCACGGAAAAGCTGATTGGGGTGACAGGGCAGATCTTTTCCATGCTGAAATTCAGAGGAACCGAAGACAACCAGTGAATTTTCATCCAGATTTGCCCGGATACCGGCCCGGGAGAGAGATTTTACATCTTCAGACCAGGTGGAAAAGGCATTGTTGTTAAAATCCAGATGGCTTTTGTTGTATTGATGATAGCCGAAGGCGGTTCCGAGGAAGAGGACTCCGGCCATCAGAAAAGCAGCAAGTTTTTTCACGGTTTCAGCTCCTTGAAGCTACGAGAGCCAGAATTTTATTGGGTGTATTAATGTCGCTGCGCTCTACTTCGGAGGGGGCGATCACGATTCCCAGCTGATCTTCGATGGACACCAGCATCTCTGCAAAACCGAGAGAGTCCATCAGATCGGATTCAAAAAGGTCGATGTCCAGGTCTTCACGGACTACGGAGTCCTCACAAATTTCTTCCAGAATTTCCAAAACTGTTTCCTGCATAATAATTACCTCCATAATATGTTAGATTTTAACCAGTGATCAGAGTCCAGAATTTTCCGGAGAAAATTAGGAATCCGAACATGACAAACTGAAGAGTGACGAACCAGGAAGCGGCCTGGTACCAGCGTGTATGTTTGTATTTTTTATAGAATTTCGATTTCTTCTGGAACCATTCGGTGGCAGCGAGAAGAAGTCCATGGTAAATGCCATAGATCAGGTAAGAGGGCGTCAGGCCATGCCACATTCCCATTACAGTCATATTTACCAGAAAGCCTGCACAGGCTCTCTGCAGACGGTTTCCGAACCATTTCTTTCTGGAACACTTCATGATGAAGCGGGAGAAGAGAAAGTCGCGGAACCAGTGGGAGAGACTGATGTGCCAGCGATCCCAGAATTCTTTGATGTCCTTGCTGATAAAAGGAGCGCGGAAATTATCCGGAGTCATGACTCCCAGTATATAGCTGACACCTACAGCCATCAGACTGTATCCGGCAAAATCAAAGAACATATAAAAGCCGTATGCGTAGGCATATCCCGGGACAGCCCACCAGGCAGAACTTCCGTCGCAGAAATCCACCAGCTGATAGAAACCGGCAGCCAGGACGATCTTATAAACCAGACCCAGCAGAAGCTTCCAGATACCGGTTCCGCACAATTCCAGATATTCCTGGCGGCTCCAGGTTTTGATCCAGTCTTCGTGAAAGCGGCGGCTCCTGTCAATCGGGCCGGAGCTCAAGGTAGGGAAGAAAAGGAGAAATCCGGTAAATTCCAGAGCGGAAAAGTCTGTGATTACTCCGTCATAAATCTCAATGACCATCTGCAGGGATTTGAAGGTCAGGTAGGAAATTCCCAGAAAGCTGAAGAAGCTGAAGGAAGAGACCTCCCCGCATTTGGAAAGAAGCAGAGGCAGTAAGGACAAGAGCAGAGCTCCGTAATACCAGCCTTCTTTTCTCCCGTATTGTTTTCTTATGTACAGGTATCCTTTCAGGAGGATCAGCTCAAGCAGATAAAAAGCAGTCAGATAAAAAAGCTGGAGAGGATCTTCGCCGAAGATCAGCCCGATAAAGAGCAGGGAAGAAGCCAGTCCGTACCAGCGGAGAGGTTTCTCCAGAATCCCCAGGATAACTGCCGGGATCAGCACTGCAGTCAGGCAGAGGAAGAAGGGAAGGCCGCTGAAGAAACTCATAACATTCCTCCCAGTTTTTTCCGGTCTGCCTTGCCGTTGGCTGTTACGGGAAGTTCATCCAGGAAAATGAATTTTTTCGGAATCATATAATCAGGAAGATAATCTTTCAGAAGCTTTTTCAGTTCCTGGCTTTTGGCAAAACTGTTTTCTACCGGTGTCTGGCATACCGTAAATGCGGCCAGGCTTTTTACTTTTCCGTCCCTGATGTTGGGAACCTGTCTCTTATACACATCTGACGCTGCCGACGATCTTACGC
>URYM01000088.1 GCA_900552095.1 uncultured Blautia sp.
GAACCCACGTATCCAGCTTGGAAGGCTGGTGTTCTACCATTGAACTACACCCGCAGGAAAACTTGCGCTGTTAATCGGGGTGACAGGATTTGAACCTGCGGCTTCCTGGTCCCAAACCAGGCGCTCTACCAAACTGAGCCACACCCCGCCACTCGGGACCGTATTGCGCTCCCGCGCTCAACGCAAGTCATATTATATTATACTCTTCTATGCTTGTCAACACTTTTTTTAATATATTTTACAGAATATTTTATTTCACCGTCATCTTCCAGCTCCATCAGAATATAACTGGGCTCCCGGCGCTCCTGACGCGGAAACGAAAGACTGCCCGGATTTAAAACCGTCAGGTCTTCCTCCTGTTCCAGATAAGGCCTGTGTGTATGCCCGAACATAACAATCTGCACTCCCCTGCTTCTGGCCTCCTCCGCAATAAACCCTGTTCCCATGGAAACTCCATAATTATGTCCATGGGTCAGCCATACCCGATACTCTCCCAGATCAAACTCCTCCTCCCGGTTCAGGTCTGAGAAAAAATCATTATTACCGGCCACCATATGTACCGGACATCCGGCAATTTCACAGATGTAATCCTCACTGCCTTCCACATCACCGCAGTGGATCAAAAGATCCAGGGGACCGGATTCCTCCAGCACATACTCCAGATTTCCATCCCGCCCGTGCGTATCACTCACCACCAATATCTTCATGCATCCCACGCCTCTTTCAAAATTTCTTTCATCTTCCGCAATGCTTTTCCACGGTGACTGATCTCATTTTTCTGCCCGGGTGTAAGCTCGGCTGTACTGCAATTTAATTCCGGCACATAAAAAATCGGATCATAACCGAATCCATTTTCTCCTCTTTCCTCATAACCGATCACACCTTCAATGGTGCCCCTCGCCGTCTCCACTCTTCCATCCGGGAATACCGCTGCGATAACACAGACAAAACGTGCCGTCCGCTGCTCCATGGGCACTCCCTCCAAACGCTTGATCAGGCTGGCATTTTTGACGTGATAAGAAGTATCCTCGCCCATATATCGAGCCGAATAAACGCCCGGCTCCTTATTCAGATAATCGATCTCCAGTCCTGAATCATCAGCCAGCGTCAGCTCCCCTGTAAGCTTTCCCACGGTTCTGGCCTTTATAACAGCATTTTCCTCAAAGGTTGTTCCATTTTCCTCTATCTCTGTCTGTACACCGGCCTCCTTCATGGACAGCACTTCCACATCCAGGTCAGCCATGATCTCCCGGATTTCTTTTAATTTCCCCTGATTTCCTGTGGCAAAGATCAGTTTCTTCATAATTGCTGCTCCTTTCTCCTCCTCCAGGCGCACTTCACCCTCTCTTCGGCGGCTTCGGCCCTAAAAACTGGTAAAAATAAGTCTTCAGCATCCCGTTATAAATCTTCCTGTTTTTATCCGCTCTGCGCCCGATATAACGCTCTGTATCCTCATAACTGGTAATGAGATACATTGACCAGCTGTCCAGCATACGGAAGCTTTCCCCGATCTCCCGGTACAGCTGGGGCAGGTCTGCCTTATCTTCCAGCCGCTCTCCATAAGGCGGATTGGTCACAATAAAGCCATATTTTCTGGGATGGCGGAGTTCCTTTACCGGTCTCTGCTGAAAATGGATCATATCGTCCACCTCCGCCAGACGGGCATTTTCTCTCGCTGCCTTCAATACCTCTCCGTCAATATCGTATCCCTGGATATCTACTTTCTGATTCCTCCGTATTCTGTCATCTGCCTCAGTCATTGCGTCATACCAGCACTTTCTCGGAATCAGATTCTTCCAGTCCTCCGCGAGAAAACTCCTGTTTCTTCCCGGCGCCATATCTGCTGCCATCATAGCCGCCTCTATGGGAAAGGTTCCGCTGCCGCAGAAAGGATCTACCAGGATCCGGTCTCCTCTCCACGGCGTCAACATAAGGAGCGCCGCTGCCAGGGTTTCTGTGATCGGTGCTTTGGCCGTCATCTGCCGATACCCCCTTTTGTGCAGCGAGACACCGGAAGTATCAAGCCCGATTGTAACAATATCCTTCATCAGCGTAACCCGAAGCGGATAACTGGCACCGTCCTCTTCAAACCAGGAAAGGTGGTAATGCTCCTTCAGCCGCTCCACCATCGCCTTTTTCATAATGGCCTGTATATCTGACGGACTGAACAGGCTGCTCTTAATAGAATTCACCTTTGTCACCCAGAATTTCCCATCCCTGGGAATATAAGCTTCCCAGGGAATCGCCTTTGTTCCCTGAAAAAGTTCCTCAAAGGTAACCGCCTTAAATTCCGCTACTTTCAATAAAATACGTTCCGTTGTCCGAAGAAAAATGTTTCCGTAGGCCACCGCCTCCGCATCTCCCCAGAATGTTACCTTTCCATCCTCCACCTTGCTGATCTCGTAACCCAGATCCTGAATCTCTCTCTTTAAAACCGCCTCCAGACCAAAATGGCAGGGTGCGATCAGTTCCCATCTCTCCATGCTGATTTCCTCTTAAAATAAATCCAGTTCTTTTACCACTTCCCCCTCGAAGGTCTTGATGGTAAAACGGCCGTTTTCCAGAATTCCGTAGGTAGGCGGATTCCCCTCCTTCGGGATCGATACGCTTCCCGGATTCAACACATTATAATCTCCCTGTCTCTCTGCCATCAGAACATGTGTATGTCCCTGTATAAAGGTATCTCCCTTCTTCATAGGCGGCAGATTATCTTTATTGAAATGATGTCCGTGACTGCAGTAAACTGCATGTCCGCCTATCTCCAGTACACAATAATCTGCCAGTACAGGGAACTCCAGAACCATCTGATCCACCTCGGCCTCACAGTTTCCCCGAACTGCATAAATCTCCTCTTTCATATCATTTAACACAGGGATCACTTCCTTCGGCGCGTACTCTCTGGGAAGGTCATTTCTGGGGCCATGATAGAGCAGATCGCCCAGAAGAACGAGCCGGCCAGCTCCCTCTTTTTTATAAGCTTCCATCATTTTTCTGCAGTAGTAAGCCGAACCATGAATGTCCGACGCAAACATATATTTCATCTTGTATCTCCCTTTATCTGAAAATTCCTGTTTCAAACAGAGCGGCCGCAAAACCGCTCTGTTTTGTTTTTTTATTGTACCGTGTTTTTACAGAAATTACAAGTTTTTCACCAGATTACATCCCCTGTAGCTGTCAAGTCCTCCAATTACAGATTTTACCCGGTATCCTTTTCCGGCCAGTTCCCTGCCCTGGCTTAAACTGGCAGAACCCCGGTCACAGTAAAGGATCAGTTCTCTGCTCTTTGGAAAATACCTGTATCCTTCTTTTTCTCCGAACGGGATATTTCTGGCGCCCCGGATATGCGCCTTCTCAAAAGCTTCCCGGGAACGTACATCTATAATGACAACATCTGTCCTGCCCACATACCCGTCCAGCAACACAGGGGAAATCATCTCAAGCCCCATACCCGCTACCTCCTTTTCGACTGGTATGATATTTATTATATGAGATCATTTTCCGTCCTGTGAAATCCTCCCACTGCCTGAAAAAAAGATATGCAGCCTTCTTTCTGAAAACCGCATATCTTTTCTCTATTCTCTCCTGATGTGACGTTCTTTATCTTGCAGACTCGTTCTCATAAGCAGATCTGCTGTTTTTGGAATCGCAGTCTCTGTAGCCGCAGTTCTTTGCGCTGTTTTTGGATTCTTCCGCATTTTTTGCAGAATTTCTGCTGGTTTCATTCATCTCATTGACTGCCTTATTTGTTTTGGAATTCTTAGCCATTTCCACTTTACCTCCTGCATAAGCATGGTTTATTTTGTTGCCTTAGTAGTATTACTAAGAATCTTCCAAAATATACATCAATTTTTGTTGCTTTTTTTTCCAATCTGTATTATAATCATTTTTGTAAAAAGAATTTGCCCTTCAAAAAATTTTTTTTACAATTAATAACCCCTTATTAATTATTTATACTCCCCTCGAAAGACCGGCAGCTCCCCTGCCGGTCTTTCTCTTTTCTTTTGTTTTATCTGAAAAAACGTTCTGCTACTTCAGCAACTCCATCCTGATCATTATCATGCTCTGTAACATAATCCGCCACATTCTTTACTGCTTCCTGTGCATTTTTCATGGCAACACCAAGACCGGCATACTGGATCATAGAAATATCATTATAGCCATCCCCCACACAGACAACCTGCTCTCTCTCAATCCCCAAAATCTTCAACAGGTGTGACAGACAATACGCCTTGTCCACATTTTTAGGCGTAATTTCCAGAAAATACGGCTCTGAGCGAAATACCTCCGCTTCATGGCGATATTTTTCTGCCAGTTCAATTTCAGCCGCTGCCAGATTATCCGGATCTCCGGTAAGCAGACACTTATTAACCGGCTTCCGGAAAAACGATGTCAGATCTTCTTCTACAGAAAGCCTGACCCGATTGATCCGTGCCTCAATATCCATGTAGGAATCTTCCGGTGTCACCGCAATAACCCGCTTCTCATCATAAGTAAGCATTCCCATCCCCCAGCTCCGGCACTCTTCCAGTATTCTGGCGGGCATACTGACCGGAAGCGTCTTTTCATAAATACATTCCTTAGTCTTCCAGTTTATGATTCTGGCCCCGTTAAACCCCAAAATATAACTTTCATAGCGATCCAGCTGCAGAAGATCCGCGATCGGCCCTATTCCCATAGGAGGACGCCCGGAAGCGAGAGCCACGGGTACTCCTCTTTCCTGAAGTTCCAGAAGGGTCTTCCGTGTTTTCTCTGTCACTTCTTTCTTTGAATTCGTCACTGTGCCGTCAATATCCAGCACCAACAATTTATAGTCCATCTTCTTTTCCTCATTATCTTCGATTCAGATTTTTGATCAGAACGATCAGAATAACAACCAGGATCACAGGTGCCAAAACCCGGAAAGCCAGACCAAGCACCAGTCCCACCGCTTTAAAAACCACAAACAGGATCAGAAGCGCAACAATCAGCCCCAGAATGCATCCAAACGTGCTCACCCGCTTGATATGCCTTAATTTTTCTTCCTGTTCCTGATAAGGATTTTCCTCTTTCGGGCTGTATTCCTTCCGGGGTTCCCCCGCTCTTCTTCCCGGTGCTTCCAGAATGGTCCTGGCGATCAGCACCGGATCCCCCAGCGCAGCCAGCACCTCTCTCTCATTTTGTCCGTTCTGCACCGCTTTCTTTATATAATTATCATAATAACGCACCTGTTCGTCTGCCTCCGAAGCACTCATCGACTCCAGAAGCTTCTGACGCAGCGCACGCAGGAACTCTGTTCTGCTCATTCTGCCGGAACTCCTTTCGTTTTTTTCATTTTAGCATATCTGCCCTTAGAGAAAAAGAAACTTCTTCATTTTTCTGTTTACACCCTTCCTCTCTCCTCTTATACTGGACACAGGAGGACAAATCTATGCCAAATTATCAGATTACAGAATATTGCCACACGTTTCTAAAACAGCAGATCCATCCCGGAGATCTTTGTATTGATGCCACTGCCGGAAATGGTCATGACACCCTGCTTCTCTGCCGCCTGACCGGTCCAAAAGGACGTGTACTGGCCTTTGATATTCAGGAGCAGGCACTCCATGCCACCCGGATCCGCCTGGAAAAAGAAAAACTGAAAAACTTTCAGCTGTTTCTGGAAAGCCACACACGGATGGATGTCCACTGTGCCCCTGAATCAGCCTCCTGTATCGTCTTTAACTTCGGCTACCTTCCCGGAGGTGACCATTCGCTGTCCACCCGGGCCTCGAGCAGTCTGGAGGCTCTCCCGAAAGCCCTCACGCTCTTGAAAAAAGGCGGTCTTCTCTCTCTTTGCATCTACAGTGGGGGAGATACCGGATTTGAAGAACGGGATGCCATACTAAACTGGCTGAGTACTCTGGATCCCCGCCGTTTTCTGGTCATTGTAAGCAGCTATTATAACCGCCCCAACAATCCGCCGATTCCCGTGCTGATTTATAAACTATAGCAGATGACTTCCGCATACAGAAAAAAGGCCTCAGGAAAATCCTGAGGCCAGCGTGCGCGAGAAGATTCGAACTCCCGACCTTCTGATCCGTAGTCAGACGCTCTATCCAGCTGAGCTACGCGCACATCTTCGTTACATCTCTGCAACGAAGATTATTCTATTACATAATCAGATAAATGTCAATACTTTTTCCAAACTTTTTTTAATTTTTTTACATCAGAAACCTGGCCCATCCGGCTGCTGCACGGAGGAAATGGATCCGGAAAGATTTTTTTCCACTGATTTTCTGGGGAGTTACTCCCTCCGGAAGATCATAAGTCTCTTCATCCACCACCTTCAGAGTATCCGCCTCATACTTTTCCATCTCCTCCCGCAGCTGGCGATTTACCTCCGGACTGTCCACCACCAGCATTAACTCGGTATCCAGATAGGCACTCCTCATATCCCAGTTAAA
Organism: uncultured Blautia sp.; assembly: GCA_900552095.1. Classification (GTDB taxonomy): domain Bacteria; phylum Bacillota; class Clostridia; order Lachnospirales; family Lachnospiraceae; genus Egerieimonas. Next base: position 6,423 of record URYM01000088.1, read on the forward strand.
TGAACCGATAGACGCGATCCTGTCGTCAATAGCAAAACATTTCCCATGGTAAGAAACACCGCCATCATACTCCAGGATCTGCACCCCCGTATCCAGTATTTTCCCTTTGTATCTCTGATAATCCATAGCTCCAAAAGGATTTCCATTGTTTGCCACAGAATTGGTCATCATACAGACCTGATCCACCTGGGAACAGACCTCCTGCAGCTGCTGCAGCATCCAGTCATCACAGATTATATACGGTGTATGAAAAAATACTTTTTCCTCCGCCTGCTTCATAAGCTCTGTTATCGTATAATATACCACCGGTTCTTTTGCATAAATATGGGTTGGATTAGAAACCAGCTGAATTCGATTGGCCGGAAATGTCACTGCATTGTAATCAATTTTTTCAAACCAGTCTGCATGCTCCGTCCTCATCTCTCTGCCAAGTTTCCTCAGATCTTCTTCCGCCCGCTTTACGGAAGGATTCTGTTTCCACAGAATACCTTTTCCCAGAGTTCTGCATTCTTTTTGATCCCAGATAGAATCAAAATAGGCTCTGACCTGTTTTAAAGACTCTTTACTTTCAGATTCCTTCGTATAAACCAGAAAATCCCAATCGTAATTCTTATATCCCGGCTGATCTCCCAGGAAGAAATCATACGTATTTCTTCCCCCCAGGATATAAGCCATGTCATCAGCAATAAGATATTTGTCATGAAGTCTTCCCATGAATCCCCAGGGTTTCCATATCCGCACCGGATTGTAAACGCGGATCTCCACATTCTCCATCTCTGCCAGGGCCAGAAAGTAAGGATTTCCCCACATTGCAGTCAAATACGGAAAACCATCCACAATCACCGATACTTTTACCCCCCGGTCCGCCGCCTCCGTTAAAGCTGCCATTACCATCTTTCCGCTGGTATCTGCATCAAACTCAAATGTGGACAGAATAATCTCTTCCTCCGCCTGAGAAATCAGGCGGATCCTCTCCTCAAGAGCTTCCCCGTTCTGTGAAATCACCTTCACCCGTTCTCCGGTCGGCTCATCACCATAAAAACGTTCCAGATCCAGATTCTCTGCTGTTTCTGCACTGATCTCAGGCTGTTTCACAAAAGGAAGCAGCGCTCCCAGAACCAGATATAAAACTGCCAGCACTATAATTCCCGCTATCATGACACCGCGCCTTCTTCCCTTTTTTTCAGCTACCGGAACCTTTTCTCCCCTGACCTGTCTCTTATACACATCTCCGAGCCCACGAGACCGTACTAGATCTCGT
>URYM01000089.1 GCA_900552095.1 uncultured Blautia sp.
AGGAATATGATTATGTAAAAGATATATACATAACTGGCACGAGAACAAAAACGGAGAAGGAGGGAAACTGGTGGAAGAGAAAAATATTTTGGAGATGAGACAGATCCTGAAGATATTCCCCGGTGTAAAGGCTCTAGATAACGTAGATTTTAATGTGCGTTACGGCGAAGTCCACTGTCTGATCGGAGCGAACGGCGCAGGAAAGTCTACTTTAATGAAGATTCTTTCAGGAGCCTATGAAAAAGATGCCGGAGAAATTTATTTTGACGGAAAAGTTCTGAAGTCTCACGGAACACAGAAGAGGCGGGATGAAGGAATCGCGGTTATCTACCAGGAACTGTCGCTTTTTAATGAACTGACGGTGGGAGAAAATGTCTATGTAAACAATTACCCCAGAAATTCCCTGGGCGGGGTTGACTGGAAGAAGGTATATGAGCAGACGCAGCGCCTGGCAGATGAACTGAATGTAAAAATTGATGCGAAGGCCAGGGTATCTTCTCTGAATGTGGGGCAGAGGCAGCTGACAGAGATTATGAAAGCCCTTGCCTGTAATGCGAAACTGATTGTTATGGATGAGCCGTCTTCCACCCTTTCCCAGTCGGAATTTGAGATTCTGGTAAAAGTGATCGGGGATCTCAAGGCGAAGGGAATTACGATCATCTATATTTCCCATCATCTGGAAGAACTTTTTACGGTGGGAGACAGGATCACAGTTCTTCGGGACGGAAAATTTGTGGTCTGTGAGGAGGCAAAAAACCTGAATGAGGATCGCCTGGTAGAATATATGACGGGAATTAAGATCTCACAGATTATGAATGAAGAGGCAGAAGTACATAAAGTATCTTCTGAGGTGGTGCTGGAACTGGATCATATGAGCAATGATAAAGTGGAGGACGTTTCATTAAAGCTTCATAAAGGAGAAATCCTGGGATTGTACGGCCTGGTGGGGGCGGGAAGGACGGAGATTCTCCAGTCTATTTTCGGAATCACGCCGATCCGGAGCGGTCAGATGAAGATCCGGGGAGAAAAGGCAGAATTCAGGAGCATCCACGAGGCGATCGGGCACGGGATCGGGCTGGCGCCGGAGAGCAGAAAGACCCAGGGACTGGTTCTCCCCCTGAGTGTGTGGGAAAACATGTGTATGGTGGCACTGAAGTCTTTTAAAAAGGGAGGAAAGCTCTGCTATCCGGATATGAACAAAATCTGCGGGGAGTATGTACAGAAGCTGAAGGTGAAAACACCGTCGATTTTTACAAAAACGGGAAATCTCTCGGGCGGAAATCAGCAGAAAGTGATCCTGGCAAAGTGGCTTTTGCAGGACTGCGATATTCTGCTTCTGGATGAACCAACGCAGGGGATCGATGTGGTTGCAAAAGAGGAGATCTATAAGCTGATCCGGGAGATGACTGCGGCCGGCAAGAGTGTGATCGTAGTATCTTCGGAATTGCAGGAACTTTTGCGTGTCTGTGACAATATCCATGTCATGTACGACGGCAGGCAGGTAATGGAAGTGAATAAAGCAAACTTTAATGCAGACCAGATTCTGCATGCATCTGTAGTTGGGAGGAGCGCATCGTGAAAGAAAAAATGTCATTTGGAGAAATTTTAAAGAAATACAACCTGATTATTTTACTTGTTATATTTATCATTATCTCGGCGGTGCTGTCTCCGGACTTTCTGACTATAGGAAATTTCCTGAATCTGCTGCAGCAGGCGTCGATTCCGGGAATCGTTGCGATTGGTATGACGTTGGTAATCCTGCTGGGAGGAATTGACCTTTCTGTGGGATCCGTGCTTGCTTTTTCCGGGATGATCGTCTCTCTTATTGTGGAAAAAATGGGCGGCAGCGTGGCGTCGATCGTTGTGGGATGTCTTGCGGCGCTGGCAGTCAGCGCAGCGCTGGGGCTGGTAAACGGAGTTCTGATTGCCAGATTCCACCTTCCGGATTTTATCGCTTCTCTGGCGATGATGGAGGTGGCAAGAGGAGCGGCTCTGCTTGTGACCAGCGGAAATCCGGTGTTCGGACTGGGAGAGACCTTCCATTTTCTGGGCGGCGGCTTTATCGGAGGAAAAGTAGCGGTCAGCGGCGTATTCTGGATCATTCTGACAGTGATTTTTGTTCTGGTATTGAAATATACCGTATTTGGCAGAAGCCTGTTTGCGATTGGAGGAAACAGGGAAGCGGCGATGCTTTCCGGTATTAAAACAAAGAAAAATTATGCCCTTACTTATGTGATCAGCAGTCTGCTTGCCGGCTTTGCGGGAATTCTGACGGCTTCCTGGATGTCCACCGGACAGCCGACAGCGGGAACCGGATACGAACTGGATGCGATTGCAGCCAGCGTAATCGGCGGAGCCAGCTTAAGCGGCGGCGTGGGCTCGATAGCCGGAACTTTTGGCGGAGTCTTTCTGCTTCAGATTATCACGAATATCTTTAACCTGGTAGGTCTTCCGTCTTATTATCAGAGGATTGCCAAGGGAGCAATTATTGTGTTTGCCCTGCTTCTGAATCAGTTTGTGGCAAGGGAAAACGGGAAAAAGAGCAGTAAAAAATAAAAATAAAAGGAGCGAAGAGTATGAAACGAAGAAAAATGATGGCAATGGTGATGGCGATGACACTGGCAGCAGGCGCACTGGCCGGATGCGGGGAGAAGAAGGAGCCGGAAGGATCCAAGACAGAGGATAACAAGGGCGATTCTGCAGAAAAAGACGGGGAATTTACCATAGGATTTTCCAACTGTTCCCAGGACACTCCCTTCTTTGCCAACATGACCCCGATTATCGAGGATTATGCGGAGACAAAAGGGGTGAAGGTGGTATCCTTAAATGCGGACAATGACATTGTAAAACAGAATAAGGATATTCAGGATCTTCTGTCCCAGGGGATTGACGCTCTGATCATCAATCCGGTAAATGAAGATGGGCCTTCCGCGGGAATTGAGGCCTGCAACAATGCGAATGTGCCGGTTATTACGGTGGACAAGAATGTAAAGAAGGGTTATACAGCCTGGGTTGGAAGAGACAACGTGGAGATGGGACGTCTGGTTGGAGAGCGTCTGATCGAACTTCTGGGCGGTGAGAGCGCACAGGGAACGATTCTGGAGATCCAGGGAACCGCCGGCTCTACTACGATGATGAACCGCCGGGATGGATTCCATGAGGCGATTGAGAAAGTTCCCGGATTAAAGATCGTGCAGTCTTCTTACTGTGATTATGACCGTTCCAAGGCGATTCCGGCAACACAGGATCTGCTTCAGGCCAACAAGGACGTGGTGGCGATCTTCGGACACAATGACGATATGGCTCTGGGAGCAGCGCAGGTGTGTGCAGAGCAGGGATTCAATGATATCAAAGTCTGCGGCGTAGACGGACTGATGGAGGCCGTTCTGCAGATTGAGGAAGGCAAGTATGCCTGTACAGCATCCAACGATCCGGTACTGCTGGGACAGACTGCAGTGGACACTGCGCTTAAAGTCTTAAACGGCGAAGAAGTAGAGGAGTTTGTAGATGCGGGAACCGTAGTAATCGATACGGAAAATGTAAAAGATTATGCGGATAAAGAACTGGATTTTGCCACGATGGTGAAATAATCCGGCGGGAAAGGCGACAGACTTATGGTTACAAAAAAATTATTTACGACGATCGATCAGCTTCAGGCAATCCAGAGATTGGCGACACAGTGCCCGGATGATGTGGCATTTCACAATGAAGACAGCACGGTGGTGATCGATGCCAAAAGCTATATTGGAATGTACGCGCTGAATTTTCAGGAGCCGGTTCTGCTGGTCAGTGAAAATAAAGAATTTCACAGAAAAATTGAAACGATCGGCGAGACAGTGAAGTAAAGAAAAGAAAGTTTCCCCGGGGACAGAAAAGTGAGGTCTGTTTCCGGGGGATTTCTTTTTGGGCAGATTTTTGGTATAATAGGAAAAAGCAAAAGTCGGGGAGACGAAAAGATGAGTGGAAGTTTTACAGTCAGTACTTTAAAAGAAAATAATAAAAAAATGATACTGCGCTATTTATATAAACAGAAAAAGGCCACTCCGCTGATGATACAGAAGGAGACCGGGCTGAGCCGTCCTACTACTGCCCAGATTCTGAAGGAACTGATGCAGGAGGAGATCCTGCGGATCAACGGGCTGGCAGATTCAACGGGAGGGCGCAAAGCCAACCTGTATGAGTATGAGGCGCTGAAAAAGGTAGCCATAGGCGTTGAAATTGTGGCGGATCATTTTGAGCTGGCCGCTGTGGATCTCTACGGGGAACTTTTGAAGTATGAAAAGCGCTGGCAGATTTTTTCTATGGAAGAGACGTATCTGGAACAGGTCTGCGCTGATATCCGCCGGTTTATCGACAGCCTGGAGGCAGAGGAAGAACAGATCCTGGGCGTGGGGATTGCGATCCAGGCTCTGATTTCTTCTGATGGAAGTCACATTATTTATGGAAAGATTCTGGACTGCGACGGGCTGGATATTCAGGAATTTTCAAAAAGGATTCCCTATCCGTGCCGGTTCAATCATGATGCGGAATCGGTGGCGAATGTGGAGCTCTGGAATCAGCCTTCTTTAAAAAATGCAATTTATTTTAATGTCAGAGAAGATGTCAGCGGAGCCATGATTATCGGCCGGAAATATTTTCAGGATGGTCCTTATAAGAGCGGTATTTTTGAGCATATGACGATCGTGCCGAACGGGAGACCCTGCTACTGCGGGAAGAAGGGCTGCGTAAATGCCTACTGTTCCCTGCACGGGCTTCTGAAGCATCAGGAAGATATCCAGAGCTTTTTCCGGAAACTGCGGGGAGGATCCCAGACACATCAGAAGCGGTGGGTGAAATATCTGAAATACTGGGCGGTGGCTATCGATAACCTTCATATGACGATCAACAGCCATATTATTCTGGGAGGTCTTCTGTCCCGGTATCTGACAGAAGAGGATATTGACTACCTGCATCAGCTGGTGCGGGAGGTGTCTGCTTTTCCGGTGGAAGAGCGTTTCATAGAAGTGAGCCGCTGTGGAAATCTGCCGGCCTGCATCGGGGCTGCGCTTCCGTATGTGCAGGAATATCTGGAAGAACAGATGAAGTAAAACAGGCGGGTATATTCCTGACTGGCCGGGCTATAATTTATAGGAAGGGATTTTGCAGCAGAAATAAATTTTGAGCGGGGGAAGAGAGATGAAAAAGGAGCAAAAGATAATCCTGGCAGCCGGAACGGCCATCTTTTTGGGGGCGGCCGTTTACGGCGCGGTGTCCTGGCAATATGAGGACAGGCTGCTCCCGGGAACGAGGATTAATCAGACGGTCTGCGGGAAGATGACGCTGGAGGATACGGAGGAAGTGATCCGACGGCAGGCAGAGGACTACGATCTGAAGCTGATTTTCCGGGACGGACAGGAGGTTATACTGAAACCGGAGGATATGGATTATCATTATGTTTCGGACGGAGGGGTGGAAGAGATCCTGCAGGAACAGAGCGGGTGGATGTGGCTTCCTGCCATGTTTTCTCCCAGAGAGTATGAGGTGGGGGAAAATGTGGATTTTAACCGGAAGATGCTGGGGGAATTTGTGGACAGCCTGCCTCAGCTTGACCGGGAGAAGATGACAGCGCCGGAGGATGCCCGGCTTGTGTATCAGGAGGGAGGTTTTGTGATCCAGCCGGAGACGGAAGGGAATCTTTTGAAGACGGAAGAGTTAAAGAATGTGCTGGAGCAGGCTGTGCGGGAAGGGAAAAGAGAGGTTTCTGCAGAAGAGGCGGGGCTCTATGAAACTCCCGCGGTACGGCAGGATGATCCGCTTCTCTTTGCACAGCAGGAACAGCTGAATCAGCTGGCCAATGCCAGCATTACGTATCAGCTTCCCGGCGGGGAAGAACTGGTGCTGGACGGAAATACTCTGAAAGGCTGGCTCTGTCAGGATGAAGCCGGAAATTATTATAAAGAAGAGGCGGTGTATGAGCAGAATCTGAGCGCTTTTATCAAAGAGATGGAAGGGCGGATCGACAGTGTGGGAAAGGAGAGGACATTTAAGTCTACCACTCACGGGGAATATACGCTGTCCGGAGGATCTTACGGCTGGCTGATGGCCAGTGCGAAGGAGAAAGAAAAACTCCGGGGGGAGCTGGCTTCCGGCGCGGTGACTGTGCGGGAGCCGCTGTACAAGCAGAGAGGGGCGGATACGCTGGAAAATGGAGGGATCGGAAATACGTATGTGGAGATTGATCTGTCCGCTCAGCATATGTGGTTTTACCAGAACGGGCAGTGTGTGCTGGACAGCGATGTGGTGACCGGGACCATGGTGAGAAGCCGCTACACGCCGGAAGGCATTTATTCGATTTATTTTAAACAGAGGAACCGGGTGCTCAGAGGAGAGATCGTGCCCTCGACGGGAAAACCGGAGTATGAAACTCCGGTGGCTTACTGGATGCCTTTTAACGGGGGAATCGGTCTTCACGATGCGGACTGGAATTCTTACTTTGGAGGGGAGAAATATATTTACAGCGGTTCTCACGGATGCATTAACCTGCCGGGGGCGGCAGCCAAGCAGCTGTACAGTCTGGTGGAGGTGGGAACTCCGGTGATCTGCTATTATCCGGAGGGCTGTCATCTGCGGTGACAGCCCGGAAAAGGAGAGGACAAGGATCTAGTGAAGAAGTGCCAGCAGATCTGAGAAGGAGGAGAGAACGGAATCGGGAGAAACGGCCCGGTCAAATCCGTAGGAGGCGTAGAAAAATGGGATTTCAGCCTGGCGTGAGGCGGCCTCGTCGCCCGCAGTGTCCCCGACGTAGATGGGAGAGCGCAGGTTATGTTTTTTCATCATCTGCAGGATATTTTCGGCCTTTCCAAGGCCCGTGTCGCCGGGGCAGAGGGCGTCCTGAAAGAAGGAGCCAAGGCCGGTGCAGTGAAAGAAGACATCGATATATCCGGCTTCGCAGTTGCTGACAAGATAGAGAGGGAAGCGCCGGGAAAGCTGACGGAGCGTTTCTCTGACGCCGGTGAAGAGAAGGTTTTCCCGGCAGGAAAGGAGAGCGCGGTGTTCTTCCTCGCAGCAGGTTTCGATAATTTCCAGCCGGCGCGGGGCGGGAAGATCTGGCATCAGGATTTCTGCGATGACCGGAAGGGTGCGGCCGAAAAGAGCCTGCAGGGTTTCCGGGGAAAAAATCATATGATAATCGGTCTCCGCTGCAAAAACTTTTGTCCAGGCCTTTGCGACAACCGGGGTGGAATCCCAGAGCGTGCCGTCCACATCGAAAATAATACTGTCCATACATAGATCTCCTTTTCTTATAGTTTCTCCTATTTTAAAAGGAAGAGGAGGAAAAAGCAAGAAATTTACTTAAGATTTTATGAATTAGGTTGGTTACGGGAATGAAATATGATAGAATACGAACAGGCTTTTTTGAGAGCAGGCCGAACCGTTTTGTCGCCCATGTGAAAGTGGGAGAGAATACGGAGGTCTGTCATGTGAAAAATACAGGAAGGTGCAGGGAACTTCTGATTCCGGGAGCGAAGGTTTTTCTCCAGGAGGCAGACACGCCCGGAC
>URYM01000090.1 GCA_900552095.1 uncultured Blautia sp.
GGCATACGAGATCTAGTACGGTCTCGTGGGCTCGGAGATGGGTATAAGAGACAGGTTTTCGGCCTGGTGGCAGGAACCTATAATGAGCCGAAAAAACTGGAACTTTATGCTCCCTCTGGAAAAGATACGATTTACTATACCACAGACGGGAGCGATCCTACGACGAAAAGTCCGGTTTATGAAAAGGCACTGGAACTTTCCGAGGGAACGACTACAGTGAAAACTCTTGTGGTCAATGAAAGAGGGATTGCGGGGGAAATCACGGAAAATACGTATGTGATCGAACTGGATCCGCCGGAAGCACCGGCAATCTCTCCCAGCAGCGGTACTTTTACCAGCGATATGATGACGAAGATTTATGTGATCGTGCCGGAAGACTGTCAGGCATATTATGCTTTTGATGAAAAACCCACAAAGGAAACCGGAACCCTGTATACGGGCCCGGTGGATATGCTGGAGGGAGATCACACCTTCTATGCCATTGTGGTTGACAAATATGGAAAGTCCAGCAGCGCGGGGGCTCAGACCTACGTACTGGAAGGATAACGCTACTAACAGGCCGCATTTGTGGTGTGTTAAATATAAGTTTTTTTCACAAGGAGGATACCTATGTATAAAATTTGTAGGGCCGAAAAACTGGCAGAGAACATCTATCTGATGGATGTGGAAGCTCCCCGGGTTGCCAAGCACTGCCAGCCGGGCCAGTTTATCATCGTTAAACTGGATGAGGAAAGTGAGCGTATTCCGCTGACGATCTGTGATTATGACAGGGAGAAGGGGACGATCACGATCGTGTTCCAGCCCATTGGCGCGTCTACTACAAAGTACGCAAACCTGAAAGAAGGAGATGCTTTCCAGGATTTTGTGGGACCGCTGGGACAGCCCTCCGAGCTGATCCACGAAGATCCGGAAGAACTGAAAAAGAAAAAAATCCTGTTTGTTGCCGGAGGTGTGGGAACAGCTCCTGTATATCCTCAGGTAAAATGGCTGCATGAGCACGGTGTTCAGGCAGACGCAATTGTGGGAGCAAAGACGAAAGATCTGGTAATCCTGGAAAAAGAGATGGAAGAAGTCTGCAATCTGTATGTCACCACAGATGATGGTTCTTATAAGAGAAAAGGAATGGTTACAGAGGTGATCAAAGATCTGGTGGTAAATCAGGGAAATCATTACGATCTGGTAGTGGCGATCGGTCCTATGATCATGATGAAATTTGTCTGTCTGCTGACCAAAGAGCTGGGGCTTCACACGATTGTCAGCATGAACCCGATCATGGTAGACGGAACCGGTATGTGCGGTGCCTGTCGTGTTACCGTTGGCGATGAGGTGAAATTCGCCTGTGTGGACGGACCGGAATTTGACGGTCATCTGATTAATTTTGATGAGGCAATGAAGAGACAGCAGCTTTACAAAACTGCGGAAGGCCGCGCCCTGCTGAAAGTAAAAGAGGGAGACACTCATCATGGCGGATGTGGACATTGTGGAGGTGACGAATAATGGCAGATGTATTAAAGAAGGTTCCTGTCCGCGAACAGGATCCCCAGGTAAGAGCTACAAATTTTGACGAGGTATGTTTAGGATATAATAAGGAAGAGGCAATGGAAGAGGCAGCCCGCTGCCTGAACTGCAAAAATGCCAAATGTGTTGCAGGATGTCCGGTAAGCATTAATATTCCCGCTTTTATCCATGAGGTAAAAGAAGGAAACTTTGAGGCGGCTTACCAGATCATCAGCGAGTCCAGCGCTCTTCCGGCAGTCTGCGGCCGTGTCTGTCCTCAGGAGACTCAGTGTGAGGGAAAATGTATCCGCGGAATCAAGGGAGAAGCAGTCTCTATTGGAAAACTGGAACGTTTCGTGGCTGACTGGGCCAAAGAAAATGGAATTAAGCCCGCTCCGGCCAAAGAGAAAAACGGTCACAAGGTGGCTGTGATCGGTTCCGGTCCGGCAGGTCTGACCTGTGCGGGAGACCTGGCAAAGATGGGTTATGATGTGACGATCTTTGAGTCTCTGCACAAAGCCGGCGGAGTTCTGGTTTACGGAATTCCGGAGTTCCGTCTGCCGAAGGATAAGGTTGTTGCCGCAGAGGTGGAGAATGTCAAATCTCTGGGTGTTAAGATTGAGACCAATGTGGTGATCGGAAAGTCTGTTACTGTGGATGAACTGTTAAAAGAGGAAGGCTTTGAAGCTGTATTTATCGGTTCCGGCGCAGGACTTCCCATGTTCATGGGAATTAAGGGAGAGACTGCCAACGGTGTATTCTCTGCCAATGAGTATCTGACCAGAAATAACCTGATGAAAGCTTTCCGTGAGGATTATGATACCCCCATCGTCCGCGGAAAGAAAGTTGCAGTTGTGGGTGGCGGAAATGTGGCCATGGATGCGGCCAGAACGGCCCTTCGTCTGGGTGCTGAAGTACATATTATTTACCGTCGGAGTGAGGCGGAGCTTCCTGCCCGTGTGGAAGAAGTTCATCACGCAAAGGAGGAAGGCGTTCAGTTTGACCTTCTGACCAACCCCACAGAGATCCTGGTGGATGAGAATGACTGGGTGAAAGGAATCCGCTGCATTCGTATGGAACTGGGCGAGCCCGATGCTTCCGGAAGAAGACGTCCGGTAGAGATTCCCGGATCTGAATTCGAGATCGAGGTAGATACTGTGATCATGTCCCTGGGAACTTCTCCCAACCCGCTGATCTCTTCCACGACTTACGGTCTGGATGTAAACAGACGGAAATGTATTGTTGCCGAGGAAGAGACCGGAAAGACATCCAAAGACGGTGTATATGCCGGAGGAGATGCGGTGACAGGAGCAGCGACAGTTATTCTGGCTATGGGAGCCGGAAAAGCCGGTGCAAAGGGTATTGATGAATACATCAAAAGCAAAAACAAATAAATGATGGTTACCTGAGGAGAAACAGATGTAAATTTGTAAGTTTGGCGCTTGAAATTTGCATCTGTTTTGCTTATCAGGTTCTGAGCGGCAGTCTGTCTGCAGAAAGGAGTATTTATGGCATCTTACAAGAAATATCTTCGGGGTGATATTTATAATTTTACGGATTATATTAAGAAACAGATTCTAGCAAAAAGCGGCACGGCTTCCCTGGAGGAAGAGATGTGGGCGGAACTGGGTGAGACCAGGTGCTGTATGCAGGCGTTTGAGAGGTACAGCGCTGTGGGTGGAAACCGGGTCAGCCTTACTGTTACCACCCTCGGATATGATGGAGAATTAAGTGTGATGGCTGCCTCCACCGGAGGAAGCGAAGCTATGTTTTTTAAGATCAATACTCTGGGAGAGAACAGTTTCCTCGAAGTTTTGAAGGAAGCGGCGGAAGCATATCAGGAGACAGGGACGAAAGCATGATAGAGGAGATCAGGAAACGTCTGGAAGAACTGGCAGAAGAGGATTACAGAATTTTTAATAAGAAACTGATGCCGGGGACAGATCGGGTGCTGGGGGTACGAATGCCTGCGATACGGCAGATTGCCCGGGAGGTGGCAAAGAGAGATTTCGGTCTTTATCTGAGGGAGGCGGAAGCACAGGATCCTTCTTCGGCCTTTCACGAGGAGATCATGCTGGAGGGGCTGGTGATCGGCTATGCCAAAATGGAGCTGTCCATGCGTTTTGTATGGCTGGATCGCTTTGTTCCGCGGATTTCCAACTGGGCAGTCTGTGACTGCTGTTGCAGTACCTGGAAGTTTATGGGCCAATATCCGGAGGAAAGCTTTTCCTATCTTCAGAAATATCTGGACAGGCCGGGAGAATATGAAGTGCGTTTTGCCCTGGTTTCTCTTCTGGACTATTTTGTGAAGGAAGATTATATCGACCGGGTACTTAGCATCTGCGGGGAAGTCCGTCATGAAGGGTATTATGTGAAAATGGCAGCGGCCTGGGTAATTTCTGTCTGCTATATAAAATTTCCGGAAAAGACGAAGGCTTTTCTTCTTGATAATCAGATGGATCCTTTTACGCACAATAAAGCAATTCAGAAAATACGGGAATCCTTTCGGGTGAGCAGAGAAGAAAAAGAGGAGCTGAACCTCCTGAAGCGGTAAAAAGAAATGAAAATCACGATAATTACAGTAGGAAAATTAAAAGAAAAGTATTTAAAAGATGCCATTTCGGAATATAGCAAGCGTCTTTCGCGTTACTGCAAGCTGGAAGTAATCGAGGTGGCAGATGAAAAAACGCCGGATCAGGCCGGCGAAGGTATGGAAACGATGATCCGTGAGAAAGAGGCGGAGCGTATTTTAAAGTACATCCGGGAAGATGCCTATGTGGTCACACTGGAAATCAAAGGAACACAGCTGACTTCGGAAGAACTGGCAGAGAAGATCGACCGCCTGGGCATACAGGGGAAGAGTCACATTCAATTTGTGATCGGAGGCTCAATTGGCCTGGGCGAGCCGGTGCTGAATAGATCGGATTATGCATTGAGTTTTTCCAGAATGACTTTTCCCCATCAGCTGATGCGGGTAATTTTGCTGGAGCAGATTTACAGAAGTTATCGGATTATAAACGGGGAACCGTATCATAAATAAAAAATCTCATCGTTTTTCTGAAGGAATGCGGTTATAATAGAAGAAAGAAGACGGAGAAAAGGAAGGTAAAAAAATGGTAAAAATCATTGCAGACAGCACCTGCGATTTAAGTGCCGGGCTGTTGGAAAAATATGAAGTATCTGTACTGCCGCTGCATATCCTCCTGGGAGAACAGGAATATGAGGACGGGGTGGATCTTACGCCGGAGGAAATTTATCGCTGGTCAGATGAGCATAAGACCACGCCCAAGACTTCGGCGCCGGCCTTTGACAGAGCAGTGGAACTGTTTCGTCCCTACATAGAAAATGGCTGCGAGATCGTATGCTTTGCAATTTCGGAAGAAATGTCCACTTCTGCAAATGTGATGCGGCTGGCGGCAGAGGAATTGGATGCCTCAGACCGGGTTACAGTCATTGATTCAGCCAGTCTTTCCACCGGAATCGGGCTTCTGGTGATCGAGGCGGCCGTGATGGCAAAAGAGGGGGAAAAAGCGGCGCAGATCGCAGCACGCGTGGAGGAGTTAAAACCTCTGGTGCGGGCAAGCTTTGTGGTAGATACACTGACGTATCTGCACCGCGGCGGCAGATGCAGCGGCGTGGCTGCCCTGGCGGGGAGCGCGCTGAAACTGCATCCGAAGATTGTAGTGGAAAATGGAAAAATGAATCCGGAGAAAAAGTACCGCGGAAAAATGGAGAAAGTTCTTCTGGATTATACAAAAGATTTAAAGGAAGCGCTCTGCCTGGCCCGGAAAGACCGGGTTTTCATCACACATTCAGGGTGTGAAGAACAGACGGTGGAGAAGGTAAGAATCTGGCTGGAAGAACTCCACCTTTTTGATGAGATTCTGATCACCCGGGCTGGCGGCGTGATTTCCAGCCACTGTGGTCCGGGAACGCTGGGAGTTTTATTTATAGAGGGGGAAGCTGATGGAACAGAAAGAGCATAAACGGCGGGTGCGCTATAAGGGGACGCATCCCAGGTCTTATCAGGAAAAATATAAAGAACTGCAGCCGGAGAAATATAAGGATACCGTAGAGAAGGTTATCCGCAAAGGAAGCACTCCGGCGGGGATGCATATCTCAATTTGCGTCAAGGAAATCCTGGAGTTTCTCAAAATACAGCCAGGTCAGACAGGTCTGGATGCAACGCTGGGATACGGAGGACATTCCTCAGCCATGCTAAAATGTCTGGAAGGCCGGGGACATCTCTACGGCCTGGATGTGGATCCTATTGAGATCCAGAAAACAGAGGAGCGTCTGAGAGCGAAAGGATACGGTCCGGATATTCTGACGGCAAAGCTGCTAAATTTTGCAGATGCAGATCAGCTTCTGCCCGAATCCGGCCTGTTTGATTTTGTACTGGCAGATCTGGGCGTCTCCTCCATGCAGATTGATAATCCTGAGCGGGGATTTACCTATAAGTTTGAAGGACCTCTGGATCTGCGGCTCAATCCCCGGGAGGGCATATCGGCGGCGGAACGTCTGGCGGATATCACTCAGCCGGAACTGGAGGGGATGCTGACTGAGAATGCAGATGAGCCTTATGCCCGGCAGATCGCCCAGGCGGTGATACGGGAACAGCGGAAAGGAAAGAAGATTCAGACTACCATACAGCTACAGCAGGTGATCGAGAAGGCATTAAACTTTCTTCCGGAGAAGGAGCGGAAGGAGCAGATAAAAAAATCCTGCGCCAGAACGTTTCAGGCTTTGCGGATTGATGTAAACCGGGAGTTTGAGGTGCTGGAAGAATTTCTGGAGAAGCTGCCCGATCTGCTGAAAAGCGGAGGGCGGGTGGCTGTCCTGACGTTTCATTCAGGGGAGGACAGGCTGGTCAAAAAAGCTTTTCAGAGGATGTACCGGGAAGGTATTTACCGGGAAATCGCAAAAGATGTGATCCGTCCTTCGGCGGAGGAATGCAGCAGGAACAGCCGGGCGAGATCCACGAAGATGCGCTGGGCCATCAGAGCTTAAAGGAGGGGTTTTTACGGAGAAAGAAATGAGGGCAGTCGTATACCGGGGGGAAGGAAGGGTGGCTCTGGAGAAGAGGAGGATTCCTAGAATTCTGGATCCCCGGGATGCACTGATCAGAGTAACGCTTACTACCATCTGTTCCAGTGATATACATATCAAGCATGGAGCCGTTCCGAGAGCAGTGCCGGGAGTTACCCTGGGACATGAGTTTGTGGGACAGGTAGTGGAGACGGGAAGCCAGGTGCGGAAGGTAAAATCCGGAGATCGGGTTTCGGTCAATGTGGAGACATTCTGTGGGGAATGTTTTTTCTGCCGGAAAGGATTTGTCAATAACTGTACGGATAAAAATGGCGGCTGGGCGCTGGGATGCCGGATTGACGGGGGACAGGCGGAGTATGTACGGGTTCCCTATGCAGACCATGCGCTGACCAGGATCCCTGATTCTGTGTCGGATGAGCAGGCGCTCTTTGTGGGAGATATTCTGGCGACCGGATACTGGGCGGCAAAAATCGGGGAATTAAAGCCTGCAGATACGGTGGCTGTGATCGGTGCCGGGCCTGCGGGACTTTGCACTATGATGTGCGCCCGCCTCTATACTCCGGCGAAGATTATCGCCATTGATCCAGATGAAAGCCGTCTTGCCCTGGCAAAGGAACAGGGGCTGGCAGATGTAGTTCTGGTTCCGGGAAAAGAGGAAATAGAAAAAAGCGTGCTTCGAGAGACAGGTGGGCGCGGTGCGGACCGGGTTTTTGAGGCGGCGGGAGCTGCAAAGACTTTCTGCCTTGCCTGGCAGCTGTCTCTTATACACATCTGACGCTGCCGACGATCTTACGCGTGTAGATC
>URYM01000091.1 GCA_900552095.1 uncultured Blautia sp.
TTTTTTACCTCTGCCACAATTTCTTCTATCACTTCCCGGCAGGTTTCCTCTTTCTTTATCAGCCCTGCAATCTGTCCTGCCATAACAGTTCCCGCTTCCATGTCGCCCTCCTGAACTGCTTTTCTGAGTGATCCCAGCGTCAGCTGTTCCAGTTCCTCAAAAGACGCGCCCTCTTTTTCCTTCTTCAGATATTCCCGCGTCATCTGATTCCGCAGACATCGCACCGGATGCCCCGTACTCATTCCTGTCACGGCAGAATCGATATCTCTGGCGTTCAGAATCCTGTCCTTATAGTTCTGATGTACCACCGATTCTTTTGTGGCTACAAAACGGGTCCCCATCTGCACGGCCTCCGCACCCAGCACAAAGGCTGCCGCTGCACCTCTTCCATCTGCAATTCCTCCGGCTCCAATCACCGGAATCTCCACAGCATCCACCACCTGGGGCAGCAGCGCCATCGTCGTGAGAGAACCGATATGACCGCCGGATTCCATTCCTTCCGCCACCACAGCATCGGCTCCGCAGCGCTCCATCCTCT
Organism: uncultured Blautia sp.; assembly: GCA_900552095.1. Lineage (GTDB taxonomy): Bacteria > Bacillota > Clostridia > Lachnospirales > Lachnospiraceae > Egerieimonas. The sequence continues at coordinate 539 of URYM01000091.1, forward strand.
TTGCCAGAGCCACAGAAGCTACCACAGGAATCACCTTAATTCCCGCATCCTTCCACAGTTTCATATATTTCTCCGGGCTTCCGGCTCCCGTAGTAACTGCCGTCACCCCTTCTTCCACAACCACATGGGCAACCTCTTCCGCATAGGGACTCAGAAGCATAATATTTACACCAAAAGGTCTGTCCGTCTGCGCCTTTACCGCTCTGATTTCCCTGCGGATCACCTCCGCCGGTGCACTGGCTGCCCCCAGAAGTCCAAAACCGCCAGCTTCAGACACTGCTGCCGCCAGATGATTTTCCGCCACCCAGGCCATTCCTCCCTGAATGATTGGATAACGGATTCCCAGAAGATCTGTCACTCTTGTTTTCATAGCTCTTATGCCTCCGCACCGCTCTTTTTCAGGTACTCTATCACGCTTCCCACGGTAGTCAGGTTCTCCAGCTCTTCTGAGGGAATCTCTGTCTCATATTTCTCTTCCAGAGCCATCACCAGCTCAAACAGATCGAGAGAGTCCGCTCCCAGATCCTCCTTAAAAGAAGTGCTCTCGTTAATCTGATCCTCGGAACAATTCAGCTGCTCTGCAATAATAGATTTCATTTCTTCTAACATGATAATTCTCCTTACTTTTCACAAAATTATTTTGATTGTCAAAGTATATTCCAAAATACTTTGATTGTCAAGATATTTTTCTATCTTTCGCCGTTCACAGCTCTGTACATATTCTGATTTCAGATGCTTTTTCCCCCACTCTCCCGTTAGTAGATTGCCTTACTTATCCCTATTGCTGACGTACTTGAAATTACAGTAACAGAGCTTTTACGGGGAGAAAAATTAAAAGAGAAAAAGACTTTAAAGAATGATGAAGTAGAAACTCTTGTTGTAAATTCATTAGACTTATCCTTACGTGACGCAATCCGACACCGAAAAAAGAATTGGATATTTGCATTTCTTATCTCAAGCAGTATTGTAATCGCAGAAGCAATATTATTAACTGTTTCTGGAATCTCCATAAAACAGATGGGAGATAGTCTGTATGTTTCTCTGCTAATGCTCTTTTTTGCAATTTGGTTTTGCTTTTTTGCAAAAGAATTATTACCTGCATATTATGATAGAAATAAAGTTAATTTTGTATCACAAGGAATTTTCAGGATACACATGGCAGGGCTATCTTTTAATAATGCAAACTGGAGATATGTATTAACCGTATTTAGAATCTTTACATTAGGAACTGCTATTCTGTACCCTATGATCTGCTATATCAGTTTTTTAATTGGCGGTATCTCACTATGGGATCGTGTAAAATATCCGGCTATTCTTATCCTGATAACCGGATTATTAGCAGGAACCTATCTTGTTGGGAAAAAGTACGAATAGCGATAGGAGCAGCTGCTCTTAGTAAAACAAGAGACACCGGAACCCCGTTCCGATGTCTCAAAAATTTTCCTGTCAGCTCATCTTCATAAGCCGCACATAGAACTCCACTGTCTTCACCAGCGTTGCAACCGGCACCCGCTCATTATTTCCGTGAATCATTCCCCTCTCCTCTTTCGACAGCTTCATAGCGGAGAATTTATATACTCTGTCTGTAATCTTACAGTAATGCCTGGAATCACTGCATGCCATCATAAGATAGGGCGATACGATAGCCTCCGGCCAGGTATCACCTACAGCACGGCACAGACGCTTCCATTCTTCACAGCCTGTATCACTGTCCGGAGATGGATTCCATCCTTCAAAACATTCCACCTTGATATTCGGATTCTGAACCACCTTCTCCAGATAAGCTCTCGCAGATTCCACGGTATCCTGCCCCAGAAGGCGCAGATTCATTCCCACTTCAGCTTTTGGGGGAATCACATTATAAGCCTTGCTTCCGCTCATTTTTGTCATGGCGCAGGTAGTGCGCATCAGCGCATTCAGCTCTCCGCCTGACTTTTTGCAGACCTTATCCAGAAGCGGTTTAAAACACCACATATTCGCAAACAGAATACGATATCCAAAACTGGAATGACGTCCCAGCGTATCGAACATCTCTGCCACCGGTTTTGTAAACTGCATGGGGAAAGGATGATTTTCTACATCTACCACAGCTTTGGAGAGTTCTCCCACGATTGTGTGAGCCGGAGGCATAGAAGCATGGCCTCCTTTGCTGACAGCTGTAAAGCGCACATTGGTAAGCCCCTTTTCTGCAATTCCAATCAGAGCGCAATCCTGTTTTACCCCGGGAAATACACTCTCAACCACAGCTCCGCCCTCATCTACTACCAGCGCCGGACGGATTCCTCTCTTCTCAAACTCCTCCACAATCTCAACTGCAGAAGAACCATTGATCTCCTCCTGCCCGCTGAAAGCAAAATACATATCGTGCTCCGGCACATACCCCTGTCCGATCAGCGCTTCCGCTGCCTCCATCACACCGCAGAGTGTTCCTTTTGTATCCAGGGTTCCCCGTCCCCAGATTTCTCCATTTTCCACGATTCCTTCAAAAGCCGGTTTCTCCCACTGATCTTCCTCTACCGGAACCACATCATAGTGAGACATCAAAACCGCTGGAGCTTCTGCATTTTTTCCTTTCCAGTGATACAGAAGACCTGTTTTTCCGATTCTCTCCAGTGTACACACTTTATGTACCTGCGGATAAAGCTTCGGCAGAAGCTGGCGGAACCTTTCAAATTCTGCCTCATCAATCAGACTCTCATCGTTGTACGAAATTGTTTTGCAGCGCAAAAGTTCTGACATATCCTGAACAATCTTTTCCTCATTCAGAGAAACCTTCTCCTTGGACGGCTTCTCCTGCTCTCTGGGCTTAAACATTGCCGCCCTTACCAGGATCACTGCCAGAAACAGAATCAATGCCACAGCAACAGCTCCAATGATATACCACATAAAAGTGCCTCCTTACAGCATATTTTTTTTGTACAAAATCCTGGCTGCCAGAAGCGCGATCGCCGCTCCCACAGGAACCAGAACCCCTACCGAGCTGGCCAGAGCCGGAACTGCCAGAAACAGCGCGATCATAAAGATCAGCGGAGCCATAGCGATCTTCCAGTTCTTGCTCACATAAACCACTGCCAGACCTCCAAAGAGGGCAGGAAGGATATTATCAAAAGCCGGTTTCAATTGCGGAGAGTTCAAAATCGGCGTCAGCTGCGCCAGCATGAGAACTCCCAGAGAGATCACCACTGTCGTTACAATGGAAGAAGTGGCAATCGCAATGGTTGAAATCACTTCCCCTTCTTCCGTCCCCGGCTTAACTTTCGCATTTTCCATCGCAGTAAGTGCTGCCGGAACCTTCAGGTTCGTCAGATTACCTGTCACAAATCCCAGATAGGAACCTGCCGTTCCCAGCATAGGACAGTAAGTAACCACCTCGATCACACCTACCGTCCAGAAGATAGGTGCCACACCCAAAAGTCCTTTCAGAACCGGCTCAAAACCCGGCCATGCGTCATAATAAAGGCAGACTGAAATCGGCACCATAAAGATTACGATCAGCGCTGTAAAAATCCAGATTCTCCCATAGATATGAGTCATATCATCATAACTTTTTTTCATAATCCTTCCCCTCCTAAACGATCAGCGGCGTGATAATGCAGGCGAATACCATCGCCCCCAGCATACTTAAGGGAAGCGCATACGTTTCCAGCCATTTCATCTTACATTTTTTGATCAGAATTCCACAGACCGCCATGATAAGAGCAGAAAACAGAAGCACAAAAATGGGAATCCAGCCAGCCAGACCTTTCCGGATATCTGCAAACACCATTCCCAGGAATGCGGAAATCATCCCCAGAAAAAGCGCCGTCATAAAAATATCGCCCCATTTACTGTCTTTTGATTTCAAACTCATCAGACCCTTCTGGATTTTCTTCAAAAACAGAGGAACCAGAAGCAGTCCCGGGAAGATGCCAAGTGTCATAACCCAGGCGATCGCTGTATAAACCTGCGGATCCTGGATCGTTTCCGCCAGCGATACGTGAAGAGCTGTCGCTGTGGAAGTCGCCGCCGGAAGTTCATAAGTGATCGCTCCGATCACGCTCAAGCGGATCCAGGGTAGAGGCAGTCCCAGAAATTTGGACAGCGTAATCACGCCCAGAAGAATAGACACCGCCGGAGCGATTGTAAAAACAGCTGTCGATACAATCGTTTTTCTGATTTGTCTCATATCCATCTTCAGCACCTTAGCCTGCCGGATAGCCCGTACCATAAAAAATACAGACTGGGCAATGATGAATACGATAACAAAGGCAGCAATCAAAAACAGAAAGCTGCTGTTCGGATCAAAATTCATATGTAGTTTTCCCCCTCTTTTTATCTTTAATGTTAATTATATTGCCAAAAAAATATAATATCAACAGCAGAATTTATTTTTTTATCTATAATTTTCAGCCAATTGCCTGCTTCATCTGTTTCACGTACTGTCCCACGGCCAGAATGCTGTCTCTTCCCTTTTCCTCCACGATTTTTACAATTGCACTTCCCACGATTACCCCATCCGCAAAAGCTGCCATCTCCCTCGCCTGCTCCGGCGTAGCTATGCCAAAGCCGACTGCACAGGGAATATCCGATACCTGATGTACCTGATCTATCACTGCAGAAATCTCCTGGTTCAGTTCTTCTCTCACACCGGTCACGCCAAGAGAAGATACACAGTAGAGAAAACCTTCTGCTTTCCTTCCGATTGCCCGGGCTCTCTCCCCTGATGTGGGCGCGATCATGGAAATCAGATCTACCCCATGCCTTCTGCTAAATTCCAGAAATTCTTCTCTCTCCTCAAAAGGAATATCCGGAAGAATCAGCCCGTCAACTCCGCTTGCATGACAGTTTTCAAAAAAACGTTCACCGCCATACCCATATACAGAATTGGCATATCCCATAAATAAAAGTGGAATCTTTACTGTCCTGCGAACCCTCTGTACCATTTCAAAGAGCCGGTCCGCTGTAGTTCCTCTCTCCAGTGCTCTCTGACTGGCCGCCTGAATTACCTCTCCCTCGGCGATAGGATCCGAAAAAGGTATGCCAATTTCTATCATATCTGCCCCGGAAGCTGCCATTTCCACAATCAGCCGCTCTGTGGTCTCCAGATCCGGATCTCCTCCGGTAATAAACGGGATAAATGCTTTTCCATTTTCAAATACTTCCCTGATTCTCTTATTCATAGATTTCTACCCCCTGATATCTGGCAATTGCCGCCACATCCTTATCTCCCCGCCCGGATACCGTAATCACCAGAATCTGATCCGGCGACATCTCTTTTGCCAGTTTCTTTCCATAGGCAACCGCATGGGCACTCTCGATCGCCGGTATAATGCCTTCCGTCCGGGAGAGATAGGTAAATGCCTCCACCGCATCATCATCAGTTACCGGAACGTATTCAGCCCGTCCCTGTTCCCACAGCATCGCATGTTCCGGTCCTACCCCGGGATAATCCAGTCCTGCAGAGATAGAATAAACCGGAGCAATCTGACCATACTCATCTTGACAGAACAGCGACTTCATTCCGTGGAATATCCCCACCCGGCCAGTAGATATGGTCGCTGCTGTCCGCTTTGTATCAACTCCTCTTCCCGCCGCCTCGCAGCCAATCAGCCTTACCGATGGTTCCCCGATAAAATCGCAGAATGTTCCCATAGCGTTGGAGCCTCCTCCCACACAGGCAACTACCGCATCCGGAAGACGTCCCTCCGCCTCCAGAATCTGTTCCCGGATCTCCTCGCCTATAATCTTCTGAAAATCACGTACAATAGTGGGAAATGGATGCGGACCCATTACAGATCCCAGAACATAATGGGTATCAGAAATTCTGGTAACCCATTCCCGCATCGTCTCATTCACCGCATCCTTCAGGGTCCCTGTCCCGCTTCTGACCGGATGTACCTTCGCCCCCAGAAGCTCCATGCGAAATACATTCAGCGCCTGCCGTTTCGTATCTTCCTCTCCCATAAATATCTCACATTCCATATCCATAAGAGCTGCCACCGTAGCGGTTGCCACCCCATGCTGACCGGCTCCTGTCTCCGCAATCACTCTCGTTTTTCCCATTTTTTTTGCCAGGAGTACCTGTCCTAAAACATTGTTGATCTTGTGGGATCCCGTATGATTGAGATCTTCCCTCTTGAGATAGATTTTGGCTCCGCCCAGGTCTTTTGTCATCTTCTCCGCATAGTACAAAAGAGACGGCCTTCCCGCATAATTTTTCAGAAGATCTGTAAGCTCTCTCCTGAATTCCGGATCCCGGCTGTATTTTTCATAAGCCTGTTCCAGTTCTTCCAGAGCCGCCATCATTGTTTCCGGCGCATACTGCCCTCCATATTGTAAAAAACGTCCTTTACTCATAAGAAATCTCCTCTCCCGTAAAATAAAAAAAGCCCTCATCCTATCTTTCTGATAGGACAAAAGCTTCTGAAAACTTCTGCGGTGCCACCTAACTTGATACATTTCCTGTATCCACTCTGCGCGTACCATCATACGCCTGCCGTGATAACGGACAGCATCCCCGTCGGATATTACTCGGCTTTTCGCCTTTCTCTCCGCCTTCCTGAATCCATTCAGCCGGATAACTGCTGCCGCATCTCAGCACCTGCGGCTCTCTGTACTGCGTCCCTTCCTGCCTACTCTTTTCAGTCATTCTGTCTCTTATACACATCTCCGAGCCCACG
>URYM01000092.1 GCA_900552095.1 uncultured Blautia sp.
CAGCGTCAGATGTGTATAAGAGACAGATGCCCAGGAGATCTGCACCCGATACGGGCTGATGAGCGAAGGACGTCTGCTGGCTATCGGTTCCCTGACCGAACTGCGTGCTCAAACCGGTGCCTCTCTAACCGTACAGCTCCGGGCAGAAGCCATACCGGAAGCATTCAAAAAATTCCGGACGGAAGAAAACTGTCTGGAGATTCCCATCCCTTCAGAAGAGGCCATCCCCGGACTCGTCCGCCAGGCCGTCTCCTGCGGTGCCCAGATCTATCAGGTATCCGCCCGGCAGCCTTCCCTGGAAGATATTTATTTTACTCTCACTGCAAAAGAAAAGGAGAATTCCTGATATGAACACTCAGATGTATGCACTGATCAAAAAAGATTTCCGCTCCGTCACGGCCAGCCGGAGAATGACGGCAAACCTGTTTCTGGTTCCCCTCATTCTCACCGTGGTTCTTCCCTCTATCTTTCTTCTGGCTCTTCTCATCGCACCGGAAGAACTCTCTGAGATGGAAAAACTCCTGTCCCTTCTCCCTGCCGCCCGGCAAAGCCAGGATATCAGAAAAACTTTTCTCCGCCTTCTGCTCGATTACCTGCTGCCTGTATTTTTCCTCATTATCCCCATCATGACCTCCACGATCATGGCGGCCTCCTCCTTTGTGGGCGAAAAAGAAAAACATACGCTGGAAACGCTGCTCTACTGTCCGCTTTCCCTGAAACAGATTTTCCGTTCCAAGGTGGCAGCCTCTTTCCTCCTCAGCATGATCGTCTCCTTCCTCTCTTTCGCTCTCATGGTGCTTGTTCTGGAGACGGAGATTTTTCTGGCTCTGGGTTTTGTTCTTCTTCCTTCTGCCAGCTGGCTCCTCATCCTGTTCCTTGTGGCACCGGCTATTTCGCTGATCGCCATTACACTGATCGTGCGGGTCTCTGCGAAAGCAGAAAGTTCTGAAGAAGCCCAGCAGAGAGCTGTTTTTCTGCTTCTTCCCATCCTTTTGCTGCTGGCAGGACAGTTTACCGGCCTTCTCCTCTTAAATGGATGGCTCCTTCTCCTGCTGGGAATTCTCTGTGCCCTTGCCGCCTGGATCCTTCTGAAAAAATGTATGGGAAACTTCCAATACGAGAGGCTCTTACTCTAAATCCAGAAGAAGTTTCTCAATTACCTGAGCGACTCCGTCCTCCTCATTCCCCGGGGCAATGTATTTCGCCGCCGCTTTGACCCGGGGATCTCCATTTTCCATGGCGACCGTCGCTCCGAAATCCATGGATAGCATGGAATAATCATTTAAGCTGTCCCCGAAGACCATCACTTCTTCCATGCGGTAGCCAAGAGATTCTATGTATTCTTTCAAAACCGGCCCTTTCTGGGCTTCCGCCGCTGTAATCTCCACATTGGTGGCAAAAGAGGAGGCTACCGCCAGCCCCTCATTGGCCTCCAGCTTCCTGTTGATCTTATCCAGCATGGAAATGTCGCTGGAAAAAGCAAACATTTTGTAAACGGGAATCTGCTTTTCCTCCAGCTCTTCCATCCTGCTTATGGCTCTTGCAGTTCTTTTAATCCTCTGATAAAGTTCGGACTTCACAATCTCTTCCCGGCTCATATCCAGATGGAAAAGTTCGATCTGCCGGAGCAGTCCTTCTTCCACCTCTTCCTCTGTCCCAATCCGGTAATCATACTCCGCTCCGCTGAATAAAATGGAAATCGGATACTCCTTCATGACTTCATAAGCTTCCCGGCAGAGCTTTGCTGAAATGGGGCAGCTCTTTATGATCTTCTGATCCGGGGTGCGCACCTCTGCCCCGCTCCCCACAAGGTAATCGCAGGTCAGATCCAGATCCTTCAGTTCTTCCATCGCGCTCTTAAAGTTTCTTCCTGTTGCGATCATAAAGCGGATGCCCTTCTCCTGCGCGCGCTTTACCGCCCGCAGTGTTCTGGGACTGACCTTGTGGTCCGGTCCCAGAAGTGTCCCATCCATATCACAGGCAATTACTTTTATCATACAGATCTACTTTCCTCCCTGAATAAAACTGTCGAGAGGCTGAATCAGAACACCCTCTTCCTGAAGCGCCCGGCGGATTTTTTCCACAAAAGCCAGCGCTTTTTCGCCGTCTCCGTGAACACAGACAGAGTCTGCCCGGATTGCAATATCCTTTCCGGTGATCGTTTCCACCTTCTGCTCTTTCACCATCCGGATCACTCTGCGGATGGCTTCCTCCTCGTCGGTGATCATGGCGCCCGGTTTGCGGCGGTTCACCAGAGATCCGTCTTCTTCATAAGCCCGGTCGGCAAATACTTCAAAAGCCGTGCGCAGTCCCAGTTCTCCGGCTGCACGCACCATCTCCCCGCCGGACAGAGCCAGAACGATCAGATTTCTGTCAAATTCCGCCACTGCCTCACAGATTGCCCTGGCCAGCTCGTAATCCCGGGCTGCCATATTGTACATAGCTCCGTGGGGCTTCACATGCTGCAGTTTAACTCCCTCCGCCTGACAGAAGGCAGCCAGGGCTCCCAGCTGATACAGCGTATAGGCTTTGGCCTCAGCCGGGGAAACTGCCATCTCTCTTCTTCCAAATCCCATCAGATCCGGAAATCCCGGATGGGCTCCCACGCCAATCCCCGCTTTCTTTGCCTCTCTTACCGTTTTCTGCATAACCACCGGATCAGACGCATGATAGCCGCAGGCTACATTCGCCGAAGTTACCAGCGGAATAATCCGCTCATCCATCCCTATCGTATAGCGGCCGTAGCTTTCTCCCAGATCGCTGTTCAAATCTACTCGAAACACGAAAGATACCTCCTCTTACTTCATATTCATCATACTCTCAATAAATCCTGTATCTGCCTTTCCCTGACAGAAGACCGGATGACGCAGAATCTGATACTGAAAGTTCAGGTTCGTCTCAACACCCAGGATCAGCATCTCATCCAGAGCGGAACGCATCTTCTGCAGAGCCTCCTCCCGGTTGGGCGCATGCACGATCACTTTCGCGATCATGGAATCATACTCGGAAGGAATCTTGTAACCGGTGTAAAGAGCCGTATCTACCCGCACACCGTTCCCTGCCGGCAGGTGCAGATGTTCCACCACCCCGGGACTCGGCATAAAGTTTTTCTCAGGAATCTCCGCATTGATCCTGCACTCGATCGCATGTCCCCGCAACCGCACTTCTTCCTGGTCAAACCGGAGTTTTTCTCCCATGGCCACCCGGATCTGTTCTATGATAAGATCTGTGCCGGTTACCATCTCCGTCACACCGTGCTCTACCTGAATCCGGGTATTCATCTCCATAAAATAAAAATTTCCTCTGGGATCCACAAGAAATTCGATCGTTCCCGCGTTGGTATAATTCACCGCTTTCGCAGCCAGGATCGCACAGCGGTTCATCTCCTGACGGGTCTCTTCATCGATCGCCGGTGACGGCGATTCTTCAATCAGCTTCTGATGATTCCGCTGCACCGAACAGTCTCTCTCTCCCAGTGCCACCACGTTTCCGTGCTGATCTGCCATGATCTGAATCTCCACGTGGCGGGGATTCTCCACAAAGTGCTCAATATACATGGTATCATCGCCGAACGCATTGGCTGATTCTCTCTGCGCCACATTAAACTGAAATTCAAATTCATCCTCCGACTGGGCAACCCGCATTCCTTTTCCCCCTCCACCGGAGGAAGCCTTGATCATAACCGGATAACCGATCTGGGCTGCCAGCGCCTTTCCGATATCCGCACTGTAAACGGGTTCTTTTGTTCCCGGAACCACCGGTACTCCCGCATCCATCATCGTCTTTCTGGCCTGAGATTTATTTCCCATCCGGTCGATCACTTCTGCATCCGGCCCGATAAAAGTAATCCCGTTTTCCCTGCACTTTCTCACAAAAGTACTGTTCTCGGACAGGAATCCAAAACCCGGATGGATCGCATCCGCCCCCATATTCCGGGCAGCAGTTATGATACTGTCCATATTCAGATAACTGTTTCTGGCCGGCCCTTCTCCAATACAGATCCTCTGATCCGCCAGCTGTACGTGAAGGCTCTTCTCATCTTCTTTGGAATATACCGCTACGCTGCGGATTCCCATATTCCGGCAGGCCCGGATAATGCGAACTGCAATCTCACCCCGGTTGGCAATTAAAATTTTGTTGAACACAGTTCCACCTTCCTTCCCCTTCATCCGAGCTTCTTAACCCGGAACAAAGGCTGTCCGTATTCTACCTTCTGCTCATTGCTCACCAGAACAGCTTCGATCTCACAGTCAAATTCACTCTGTATCTCATTCATCAGTTTCATTGCTTCCATAATGCATACAGTCTGTCCGTTTTTCACCACATCGCCCACTTTCACAAAAGCCGGCGCATCCGGTGAGGGCGCGGAGTAGAAGGTTCCCACAATGGGAGACGTAATAAAGAGTTTGTCATCCTCTTCTTTTTTCTCTTCCTCTGCCGCCTGCTCCATCATCACCGGTGCTACCGGTACGGCTCCCGGAGCTACTACCGGCGGATGATCCAGCTTACTCATCGTAATTTTAAGCTCCCCTTCTTTCAGGGTGAACTGTGTCAGAGAAGAATTTTCAATCATCTTTACCAGACTTTCAATTTTTTCCAGATCCATATCCTTTTCTCCTTTTCTCTCTTTTTATCTTCTGTCTGTCAAAATACCTTTTTTACTGAAACAGTTTGGCCAGACGCTTGGCCACCAGACGGCACTCCAGCACTTCCCGGCAGGGTTTATGAATCATGCTCCGCATCTCATCCAGCTCCCTTACTTCATCCAGATACAGCTGCTGCGCCTCCTGCACCGTGATCGCCTCAAAGCGTACCCGGTGATCCGTCTTTCGCTGTACCAGCCTGGGAATATCCACCGACACCACGGTCGCGATTTTAGCATATCCCCCTGTCGTCTGCCGATCTGACAGAAGAATAATCGGCTTCCCGTGAGAAGGTACCTGCACTGCCCCAAAGGCAATGCCGTCCGAGATAATATCCGCCGTCTCTTTCGGCGCGATAAAGGGTCCCTCCAGCCGGCATCCCATCCGGTCAAAATCACTGGTCACCAGATATTCGCTGCCCAGAAAAGTATCGATTCCCTGTCTGCTGAACTTTTTATCCTGAGGTCCCATCACCACCCGCAGGGTAACTTCCTCCTCCTCGAAGGTATCTCCCTCCAGTTTCCGGGAGAGGAAGAACGGCAGATATCTTCTCTTGATCCGAAATCCGATATAATCATCCTCCTGCAGTTTTCTCCCCTTAAATCCTCCGATGGAGCATTTCATATTCGTAGAACGGCTTCCCATAACCACAGGTACGTCCAGATAACTGGAAAATGCAAGATAGCCCCGGCTTCCGGTGCGGGCGCTTCCGAATTTCAGAATATCTCCCTTATTCATATAAATAGCCGTATACATGGGCGCCGCCTCACCGTTGATCGTAGGCTGAAAGTCTCCGCCTGTAATCGCGATGATCGTCTCCGAAGTGAACTGCAGGGTGGGACCGATCAGGGAAAATTCAAGAACTGCCTCATTTTCCGGATTATCCAGAAGCAGGTTGGCAATCTTAAAGGAACGGACATCCATTACACCGGACACACTGAATCCCTGACTCTGATAGCCCGTTCTTCCCAGATCCTGCACCGTTGTCATCATCCCGCTCTTAAGTACGCGAATTCCCATCTCCTACACCTCCTCTTCATGAATAACACAGCGATATGTTCCACATTCCTGCGCTTTTTCGATTTCTTTATACTGCGCTTCCTCCACCGGCACAAAGCGGATATAATCTCCCGCCTGATAAAGGATCGGCTCCTCCCGATCCGGATCATACGTTTTTACCGGAGTCATTCCCAGAAGCTGCCAGCCCCCCGGGGAATCCAGCGGATAGATCCCCGTCTGAGAGCCGCCGATCCCTACGCTGCCTGCCCGGATCTTAATTCTGGGATTTGCAAGGCGGGGCGTATGGATCCTCTCATCCAATCCTCCCAGATAGGCAAATCCCGGAAGAAATCCCAGCATATAAATCAGATAATCCTGAGATGAATGGATCCGGATCACCTCCTCCGGGGAAAGCCCCGCATTCGCTGCGATCGCCTCCAGGTCCGGCCCGTACTCCCCTCCGTAACAGACCGGGATCTCCAGGATCCTTCTTCTTTTCTCCTTTGCCGATGCCTCCAGACGCACCAGACAGCTGATTCTCTTTCTGATCTCCTCATAACTGATCACCCGGGGATCATAATTGACCAGCAGGGATGTAAATGCCGGTATCAGATCCACCACGCCTTCGATATGCTGCTCTTTCATCAGCTGTACAGTGGCCGTAATTCTCTGATTGACTTCCGGGGAAATCTCGCTGCCAAACTCCACCAGAAGCGAGGAATCTCCCGCCGTCAGAATTTTAATTTTCTGCATCCTTTTCTCTCCTTCTGCACAAATCTTTTATCTTTTCGTCAAAAAAGGTGCAACCGCCCAAGATCACACCTTTTTCTCTCCTATGCAAATAATCCGCCCAGCTTTGACAGGGAAGTAATTCCCAGATAAGCGGAGATGAAAACCACCACGATTCCCAGGATCAGAAGCCAGCGGGGATGATGATATTCTTCTCCCATGATCGACTTTTTCTGAGATGCCACCAGGCAGATTCCCAGTGTAATCGGAAGGATCAGTCCGTTCAGCGCTCCTGCCAGAACCAGAAGTTTGGCCGGCTGTCCCAGAATCAGCATGATCAAAGTAGATACTGCAATAAATCCGATCGTAACCCAGTTTTCATTTTTCTCAATTCCCTTGCTGAACGTCTTCAAAAACGTTACGGAAGTATAAGCTGCTCCGATAATTGATGTAATGGCCGCACACAGGAGCACCAGACCGAAGAAGCGATAGCCGATTTCTCCTGCCCCCTGACGGAAGGCATCTGCCGCCGGATTGGAGGGATCCAGGGTTACTCCGGTCACCACCACACCCAGAATAGCCAGGAACAGGAAGATCCGGACGATCGTTGCAATCCCGATTCCCATAACAGAGCTTTTGTTGATCTCTTTTAAATTTTCTTTCTTTGTAATTCCCGCATCGATCAGACGGTGCGCCCCCGAGAAGCTGTCTCTTATACACATCTCCGAGCCCACGAGACCGTACTAG
>URYM01000093.1 GCA_900552095.1 uncultured Blautia sp.
GATGTGTATAAGAGTCAGCTGCTGGACCGGCAGGTCCGCATCCTGAAGGTGCTGCCCCTGGAGGGGACCCGGCTGGCAGGAGCCCACTCCCTGGTGATCATGGACATCGTGGTGGAACTGGAGGGAGGAAGCCTGGCGAATGTGGAGGTGCAGAAGCTGGGCTACCGCTTCCCGGGACAGCGGAGCGCCTGCTATTCGGCAGACCTTCTTCTGCGGCAGTACAAAAGGGTGCGGGAGGAGAAACGGGAACGGTTCCATTACCGGGATATTAAAACGGTTTATACGGTAGTTTTGTTTGAACAGAGCCCGGACACCGGGCTGGAACTGGATCTGCTGCAGGAGTTCTGCTTTGTTCCGCTTGACATTTTCCAGCAGATCTATCACAATAAAGGTATCCGGGACAGACGGGATGCGTGGCTGGTTTTCCTGAGCATGGAGGAGCCGGAGGGGATCCTGGACCTTCTGGAGTGCTGCCCGGATTTTGGGAAGCTTACGAAGAGATCTATCGTTTATGCCGGAATGTGGAGGATATCATGGAAATGTTTTCGAGGGAACTGCAGGAACTGGACCGGAATACTGTACAGTATATGATGGATGAGATGCAGGAGGAGATCGACCAGCAGAAGGAGGAGATCAGCCAGCAGAAAGAAAAACTAGATCAAAAAGACAGGGAACTGGAAGAGCTGAGAAAGCGGATCCAGGAACTGGAATCGGGAAAAGATTAAGATTGGGCTGCCGTTAGGCAGCCTGAGTTTTTAGTTCGATTATTCTGAAAAGAGCAGTATTATTTCAATCATCTTTTCATAGGGTGTAAAAAGGAGGATGCGTATGAATTGTTGTTTTCCGTTTATAAATGAACCGCTTCCCTATGGATATGAAGAGCTGGAACCCTGTATCGATGGGAAGACGATGTATCTGCATCATCAAAAACATCTGCAGAGTTACATTGACAACCTGAATCGACTGATAGAGGAAAATCCGGTACTGCAGAAATGGAACCTTCAGGAGCTTCTGACAAACTGGTGTAGACTTCCCTGTTATCTACAGGAACCGGTGCGGAGAAATGCAGGAGGAATCTATAATCATCGCTTTTATTTTGAGGGAATGATTCCAATCCGGGATCGGGAAACGGAAGGTTTCGGGAGAGAAAAGACAGAGGGGAATTTGGTAAAAAGAGAAATTGAGGAAGCCTTTGGCGGAAACGGAGATTTTCGGAATAGGTTTAAGACAGCAGCGCTGTCTGTTTTTGGTTCCGGTTATGCCTGGCTGGTATGGGAGAAGGGAAACTTTAAAATCGTGACTTCAGTAAATCAGAATACACCAGATCTGAGTCGTCAACTTCCACTTCTGAATGTGGATGTCTGGGAACATGCATATTATCTGAAACATTATAATGACAGAAGTATGTATCTTGAAAATTGGTGTCGTCTGATCAACTGGAATCAGGTGCAGCTGCGCCTGAGGGAAGGAATGTCTGGGAGAAGAGCCTTAGGAAAAATGGCAGAATGAAAACACAGACAGGACGGCTGGACGTTTAAACCGGAACTGTGCTATACTCATAGTCAGGAAAGAAAAGACGGAGTGAGAGAACAGATGAATATACTGAACATTGAACATATCAGCAAAGTATTTGGAGAGAAAATTATTTTTGAAGATGCCTCTTTTGGTGTGCATCAGGGGGATAAGATTGGTATTGTGGGAATCAACGGCACGGGGAAAACTACGCTTCTGAAAATGGTGGCGGGATTGGAAGAGCCGGATCAGGGGCAGATCGTGCGTCAGAACGGACTGAAAATTGCTTATCTGCCTCAGAATCCTGAATTTCCGGAAAATGCCACAATTTCCTCCTATGCACTGGATGAGAGGGAAGCAAACAGCTGGCAGGTACAGAGTAATCTGAACAGGCTGGGGATCACAGACTGGGAAGCAAGGCTGGATCAGCTCTCTGGCGGGCAGAGAAGAAAGGTGGCTATGGCAAAAGCGCTGGCGGCAGATTTTGATATGCTGCTTCTGGATGAGCCGACCAATCATCTGGATCAGGAAATGATCGTATGGCTGGAAGAGTATCTGAGAAATTATAGAGGCGTACTTATGATGGTAACCCATGACCGGTATTTCCTGGATCGGGTGTCTAACCGGATACTTGAAATCAGCCGGGGGTCTATGTACAGTTATGAGGCAAATTATTCCCGTTTTCTGGAGTTGAAGGCGGAGAGGGAAGAAATGGAACTGGCTTCTGAGAGAAAGAGGCAGAGCATTCTGCGGATGGAGCTGGAGTGGGCAAAACGGGGATGCCGGGCAAGGACTACGAAACAGCGAGCCCGTCTGGAGCGTCTGGAGGCTTTGAAAAATGGAAAAGCTCCCGCAGCAGATCAGGTAGTGGAGATGGATGCGGTGGAGATCCGGATGGGGAAGAAAACCATAGAACTGCATGATGTGAGCAAGGGGTATGACGGAAAAGATCTGCTCCGAAATTTTTCTTATACTGTTCTGAGGAATCAGCGGCTGGGAATTATCGGGCCTAACGGCTGCGGTAAATCTACACTGATCAAGATGATCGCAGGTCTTGAGCAGCCGGATGAGGGAACAATCGAGATCGGGGAGACTATCCGAATTGGTTATCTGGCTCAGGAGGAGCCGGATATGAACACAGACCGGAGAGTGATCGATTATGTGAAAGATATTGCAGAATACGTGCAGACCCGGGAAGGAAGGATCAGTGCGTCTCAGATGCTGGAACGATTTTTATTTACTCCGGATATGCAGTATACACCTGTCTCAAAACTCTCCGGCGGTGAGAAGCGCAGACTGTATCTGCTGTCTGTTCTGGTCAGCGGCGTCAATGTACTGCTTCTGGACGAGCCTTCTAATAATGTGGACATTCCTACGCTGACGGTTCTGGAGGATTTTTTAAATGCCTTTTCGGGAATTGTTATTGCTGTTTCCCACGACCGCTATTTCCTGGACAATGTGGCGGATCGAATTTTTGCTTTTGACGGACAGGGGGGACTCCAGCAGTATGAAGGAGGTTACACCGATTATCTGGAGGCAAGAGAAAGAAGAGGCGTCTTTTCCGATAGCCCTGAGCAAAAAGAAGGGAAAAGAGAAGGCGGAGAAAAGAAGACGACTGCCAGAAACTGGAAACAGAATCAGCCGGCAAAATTCAAATTTACTTATAAAGAACAGAAAGAGTTTGAGGTAATTGATGACGAGATCGCGTCACTGGAAGAGAAGATAGAAAAGCTGGATCAGGAAATGCTTCAAAATGCGACGAATTCGGGAAAACTAAATGAGCTGATGGCGCAGAAGGAGCAGGCGGAGCATCTGCTGGAAGAAAAAATGGATCGCTGGGTGTATCTGAATGATCTGGCGGAGCGCATTGAAAAGCAAAAGGGATAAATTTTCGGGAGAAAAGAGGAGAGACAGGAATGTATATTCGCAATCTGGTGGAAGATACAGTGGGAGAAAACGGGATGGGCTGCGAGCATGGGCTGAGTTTTTATGCAGAGACACCGGGACATAAACTTCTTTTTGATGTGGGAGCTACGGGCCTTTTCCTGGAAAATGCCAGAAAAGCCGGAATTGATCTGGGACAGGTAGATACGGTTATCATTTCTCACGGTCATTACGATCACGGCGGTGGTCTGGCAGAATTTCTGAAGATTAACAAAAAGGCGAAGATCTATCTGAGGAGCAGTGCCTTTGTTCCTCATGTATCCATACATGGGGAAACAATTCATGCAATTGGTTTGGATCAGGGACTCCGGGGAAATCCCCGGCTTCATTTTTTAAGTGAGCCGATCTGGCTGGATCAGGAACTGTTTCTTTTCGGGGATGTGACAGAGCGGAAATTTTGGGCAGACTCTAATCGCAGGCTGCGCCTGGGAGAGGAAGGTTTTCCACAGGATAATTTTGACCATGAACAGAATCTTTTCCTTCGGGCGGAAGGAAAAGAGATTCTGTTTGCCGGATGTTCCCACTGTGGAATTGTTAATATTCTGGAAAAGTGCCGAAAACTGACGGGGACAGAACCTGACGCTGTGATCGGAGGCCTCCATCTGATGAATCCCCGGGGATCAGAAGAGCCGGATCAGGAACTGATTGACGGAACAGCAGAGTATCTGGCCGCTACAAAAGCCAGATATTTTACAGGACACTGCACCGGAACAGAGGCATTTCTGAGACTCAGAGAAAAGCTGGGGGAGAAGATTACATACGTACATACAGGAGAGGAGGTTTTAGTTTCATCATAAAAATCATTGAAATTAAATGAAAAAAGCAAGGACACTGATTTTTTCAATGACCTTGCTTTTTTAATTATATTGTTTTCTTATCGACAGTTGTCACAGCTTGCTTTGCATGGATTATCAAAACTGGGGTTAAAGGCGAAGAAATTCTTTTCATCCAGCTGATCCAGAACAGACTGGAGTGCTTCGCCAAATCGTTGATAGTGTACAACCTCTCGGGCTCTTAAGAAGCGGATGGGATCGGCAACTTCTGGATCCTTCGCTACGCGCAGGATATTGTCATAAGTGGTTCTGGCTTTCTGCTCTGCTGCCAGGTTTTCATGAAGATCTGTGATGGGATCCCCCTTCGACTGGAACTGATTGGCATTAAAGGGGACACCGCCTGCCGCCTGCGGCCAGATTGCGGCAGTGTGATCCACATAATAGGGAGCAAAACCCGAACATTCAATTTCTTCCATGGTCATATTGGCAGTCAGTTGATGAACAATCGTAGAGACCATCTCAAGGTGCGCGAGTTCTTCTGTACCAATATCATTTAACACTCCCATACAGATTCTGTTCGGAGCGGTAAAGCGCTGAGACAGATAACGCAGAGAAGCACTCATTTCACCATCAGGCCCTCCTTATAGTAGTACCAGATGAAAAAACTATTTAAGATAAAAATAAAAAGTCATGTGTTCAGTGGATTTGTCATAGACTATTTTTTCGATAAAAGTTCGCAAAAAGGATCCCTTCATCTCGTTATCAACCTGATTGTCCTTCAGCAGATCCACGGCCGTCTGGATCCGATCTAAAAGATCTTCTTTTTTAGGTTTTTCTTTTTCTGGGACAAATTGAGCTGCCTCTATTAATTTTTTAATCTGTTCACGTTCAGAATTGATTCGGGAACGATTCTCCTTATACTCCTCAATGCTATCAATGCCGTTTTCATATGCCATTCGTACGCGCGCTTCTCGGAGATCCAGCCGCTTAAGATCGGATTGATACTTATCAAGATCAGGCGAAGACGGAAGATCGGGCGGATAGTAGGTATAATTGAATTCAACCCCATCCAGAAGGCTCTCGAGATAGGTAATCACGGCAGTCTCGGATTTTCTTATGCTCAAAGCATGGGAACCAGGGTGCATACCTTTGGCGTATTTCCAACATTGCCAAGATTTGTATTTTTCGTGGCCTCCGTAAGTAAGCGTAGCGCCGCAGGTGGAACACTTAAGCAATCCGGAAAGCCAATGTTTTGTGTAAGCGGTTCCGCGCCGGCGGAGAGGAGCATAGGAGGAAGCAAGGCGCGCCTGCGCTTTTTCGAACTCATCACGGGAGATAATCAGCTCGTGAGACCCTTCAACTTCGATCCCGTTCCAGGAAAGAGAGCCGATATAAAATTTGTTATGCAGGATGTAGACGATATTTCTGCGCTCAAAAACATTTCCACGGCGGGTCTTATATCCGGTTTCGTTTAGCTGCCGGGCGATGGAAGTGGGCTCGTAACCGTTATTGTAGAGCTGGAAAATCATCTTCACAATGGGAGCGGATTCTGGATCTGAAACAAAAGGAAGGCCGGGACCGGGTGATATATACCCTAGGGGAGGAGTACACTGATATCCACCGCGCCGTGCCTTTTCTGACATTCCGCGGGTTACCTCTCCGGAAAGGTTAATGGAATAATATTCATCCATCCACTCTATGATGCGCTCGATCAGGCTGCCGAAGGGGCCGTCGATCAAAGGCTCGGAAGTACTGACAACATCGATTCCACATTGCTTTTTGAGCATGGACTTATAGACAATAGATTCTTCCTGATTTCGGGCAAATCGAGAAAATTTCCACAGTAAAAGAACCCGAAAAGGTGCGGGAGACTGCTTTGCGATACCGATCATGCGCTGAAACTCCGGGCGTTTTTTTGCCTGCCGGCCGGAAATGCCGTTCTCAATAAAAATAAATTCTTTTTTGATCCGGATGCGATGAGCGGAAGCGTAGTCCAAAATGACACGGAGCTGTCCATCTGGGGAGAGTTCCTCTTGCTTATCTGTGCTTACACGGATATAAGCAGCTCCGTCCTGCCAGTCGTCTGGCAAGGGGAGAGAACAAAAATGTTCATCAAAATATTTGCCATAGATTTCATCAAGTAACATAGTACCATCTCCTTTATAAAAAAATATGAAAAAAGAGTATAAAAATAACAGCAAGAGGGAACGAATGTTCCGCTTGCAAGCTGTCCCCGAAAATGATACAATGCTAGAGGAGTAGAGGATTAGCTTTATATCATTTTGGTACGGAGTCATCATTTTGGTGTGGAGCTATCATTTCGGAGGATCCGGTCACTGTTGTAGCGGTGGCCGGATTTCTTTTTTTACTTATTAAAGAGCTATATCATTTTCAATATCTTAATTTTACACTGGTATTTTAAGGAATCATCAACTTCGTTCTCAATGCAGATTCCGATATATTCATATTCATCCTCTTGGCTATATAATTTATCAGAAAGAGATTTAGATAATTCACCAACCTCGTTTCCGCACTCATCAGAAACAACATAGGTCTCAGAGTCGTAGTTATACTCAAAGGACAGGGCATCGCCTTTTGAAAGAAATGATAAATTATCTTGGCGTGAAGTCCCGAAAAAGTCCTTTTTAGATGTCTTTGTGAGAGTTGCAGAAACGGAATCGAAAGTATTAATATCTCTGTAAAACCCTAATCCGCAAGTAAACCCGTCAATAGAGAGGGAATCCACTGAAGCGGCTACAGGACATCCTCTTTTAACCTGTCTCTTATACACATCTGACGCTGCCGACGATCTTACGCGTGTAGA
>URYM01000094.1 GCA_900552095.1 uncultured Blautia sp.
ATCTACACGCGTAAGATCGTCGGCAGCGTCAGATGTGTATAAGAGACAGGAACATGCTTCTCAGGCTGCAAAAGCGCAGCAGGAAGTCAGCAGCCTGACCAACGAACTGCTCCGGAAAAATGCCGATACCCTGAAAACCGCCACCCTCGAAACTGCCAGAGAATCAGAACGCGGTATTGTAGATATGGAAACTTTAAAACATACCAACGAATCCCTGATCTCCACGCTGGATGAAGTAATGAAAATCCAGGAAGATGGACGGCAGAAACGTGCGGCCGCCGAAGCCGAATTAAACCGTATGGAAGGAGAACTGAAAAGTAAACTCCTGGAACTCAGAAAATAGAAATTTTCAAAAGGCACAGAAGGACGCTCTTCCTCTTTTTCTGTGCCTTTTCTTCTACTCCCACCCGTTCATAATCTGCAAGATCTTTTCCTCATAATCTCCTGTATATTCCTCCTGCTTTCCACCATTTCTCACATTGCTTTCCGCTCCGTACTCATTTTCACAGAATTCCCACACATGATATCCCACACCACGGTAGGCAAAATCCAGACTGCCCAGTCCGTCTTCCTCATGATACTCATATTCCCATCCTTTCTCTGCAAGATATTTCTGTAATTTTTCCAGTCTCATTTCTCTTCTCCTTTTCCTGATCTGTCTCTGATGCCCTGTTTTTTCTTCCTCCGGATCTTTCTGACAAGCAGCACTGCCAGTGCTGCAAGACCGCCGATTCCGGCCAGATAAGGAAGCGCTATCAAAGCAGCCACAGCAAACTCCCTCAAGCCTCCGCCAAAACGATACAGGGAGTTTTCCAGACCATCTTTAACTTCCGTCCAGAATCCCCCTCCTGTTCCCGATGAAGACTCCCGCTCCACCTCCTGTACCTGGAGGTACAGCGTACTGTATGTTACCTGATTGTCCATCGCCCTCAGTCTGGACTCATAAGATTCAATCTCATAATTTACCTCTGTCAGCCGCCCCTGAACGGCGATAACATCCTCCAGCTGCTCCGCCTGTTCCATCAGTCTTAAAAGACTTTCCTGTTCGGTTCGCAGCGCGGACAGCCGGCTTTCTGTATCCACATACTGCAGTGTCACGTCCTCTGTATTCTCCCGGATTCCGGTTACAGATGCCCCCGCTTGAATCTCTTCTGTCAGTTCGTCCAGCTTCTCCGCCGGAATACGTATCGTCAGATCTGCACTTCTGTTTTTTTCCTCCTTTTGTCCGCTGATTCCGCTGCTCTCCAGATAACCTCCCAGATCTTCCGTCTTTTTCCTTGCCATTTCCCAGAAATCATCAAAGTGCTCCGTCTCTGCCTGAATATTCCTGGTTACGATCCGTTTCTGGCCTGCCGGGATAGCGCTGTCACCTGCCGGAATACTGCTGTCCTCTGCTCCTTCCATCTCCGACTCCGGCAGGGATGCAGATTCCCCATAACCGATGTCAGCTGCACTCTGTACTGCTGTCGTCTCCGCAGTTTTCTCTGCCTGGCAGCCCGCCAGAATAAAGCTGCCCGCCAGCAGCAACATCATCCATCTTTTTTTCTTCATCCCTGATTCCCCCTTTCATGAGACCGTCACCAAAAGAAAACATAACCTTCCATCTATCCTCCTCACAAACCTGTAAGTTCCCGGATCGTCTACTCCAAAGGTATCCAGATCAAACTCTTCCTCTCTGATTTCTCCGGGATCTAAGATTTCTTCTGTCTCCTCCTCCGTCTTCCATATCTGTCTCCACTGTCCCTCTTCCAGATATTCTACTGCAAGCACACAGGAGACTCCCATCTCTCCCGATCCTTGATTTTTCAAAATCGTCCGGATCTGTCCTCCTTCCTCGCCGCCAAGACGCCACCTCTTTTCTGTCTCATCTGTTCCTCCATACTCTTCTGTTTCCGCATCGCTTTTCTCCCGGATTCCGGAATCTTCCCCACTTTCCTCTGATATACTTTCCCCGGACGCATCCATCTGAAGTTCCTCTGATTTCTCCTCTCCGATCGCCCACACTTCCGGATTCCCCTGAACTGCTGCAAACAGGAGCAGGACAGCAGCAGCGGCAGCTGTCAGATACTTCTTTTTCTTCCTTTTCCTGCCTATTTTCCGGATTTTATTCTGAAAATCTTCTGAAAAATCATGTTCTCCTGCAATCTCTTCCCGGTCAGGCATTTCCTTCCACTTTTCTTCCCAGTATGATTCCAGCAGTTCTTTCAGCAGCTTTTCCTCCCTACTCACAGGCCTCCTCCTCTCTCAGCAGTGTCTGCAGCTTCTTCCGGGCACGAAAGATCTTTCCATTTGCAGTCTTTGGTGAAATCCCCATCATCCCGGCTACCTCTTTTTCACTCATTTCGTGGAGATATCGGTACTCCAGCGCAATCCGGTATTCTTCCGGAAGCCTGTCAATGGCCTGAAAGATCCTCTCCCGGGATTCCTTCTGCAGATAAAGTTCCAGAAGATCCTCTCCTGCCTGCCCTTCCCACTCCTCATAAGATTCCACTTTTATCTTTTTCTGTCTTCTCACAATATCAATTGCTTTATTTCTCACGATCGTACCAAGAAACTTCCTCGTTTCTCTGCTTCTGGGATCTTTTACCCGATCCATGTGGTTCGCCAGTGCCAGAAAGGTTTCCTGTACCGCATCCTCTGCCAGATGAGCGTCATGAAGAATCTGATCTGCCAGATACCATAGAAAATGACTGTACGTCTCATAAATAATCTGAAAACAGTTTTTCTCTTCCGGTGTATCCAGCATATCTAAAAAAATCAGCATAGCCTTCCCCTTATGTACTTTTCCATTTCCTTCTTTATTAATTAAACGCATTTTAACCTGCTTTTACTTCAGGTTTTTCATTTTTTCCTCAAAATATTTAGAAAAGCAGGAAATGCACATAAAATCGTGCATCTTTCCTGCTCCTTTTCTATCCTGGGATTCCTTAACCTTTTTTCCGTTCATACTGACAGAACGTAAATTCCAGATCAAAATACGTCTGCTCTTCGCTCTCTGCCGTCACTTCCCACTCCGGCATCTCATCCAGATTGGGAAAATAGGTGTCCGCTTCATAAGAAAAATCAATCTTCGTCACATGGATCAGATTGCAGTAAGGAAGCAGCATTTCATAAATCTGCCCTCCTCCTACCACATAAATATCATCATCCTCATACTTTTTCAGTTCTTCCAGAAGCGCTTCCTCCGTATGCACCACAATGGCTCCATGCCCGTCATAATTTTCTTTTCTGGTCAGCACGATATTCGTTCTGTTTTTCAGCGGAAGCCCTCCCGGAAAGCTCTCCAGCGTTTTTCTGCCCATCACCACTACGTGGCCGCTGGTCTCCTGCCGAAAAAACTTCTGATCCATGGGAATCCGCACCAGAAGATCGTTTCCTTTTCCGATCGCCCAGTTTTTATCCACTGCAACAATTGCTTTCATCTTCGTTTCCTCCTTAAACTGCTATGGGAATATTTTTTATCTGAGGCCCTGTCACATAATTTTCCACATGCAGATCATCCACAGTAAAATCATAAAAGTTCCTGATCTCCGGGTTCAGCCAGACCTTCGGCGCATCATACACCGGCCTTTTGATCAATTCCTGCACCAGAGGAATATGCCGGTCATAAATATGCGCATCTGCAATCACGTGGAGCAGCTCGCCTGGATTCATATCACAGACCTGAGCCAGCATATGAACCAGCAGAGCATACTGACATACATTCCAGTTATTGGCCGCCAGTACATCCTGGGATCTCTGATTGAGTACCGCATTTAGAGTAAGCCTGTCTTCCCCCGGCCGCTTTGTCACATTAAAAGTCATAGAGTACGCACAGGGGTATAGATTCATCTCATGGAGATCCTGATGCACATAAATATTAGTCATGATCCGGCGGCTGTAGGGATTATGTTTTAAATCATAGATCACCCGATCCACCTGATCCATCATACCTTCCTTATATTGATGCTTTACCTGAAGCTGATAACCGTAAGCCTTTCCGATGGATCCATCTTCATCTGCCCAGCTGTCCCAGATTCTGGGACCCAGATCATGGATGTTGTTGGATTTTTTCTGCCAGATCCATAAAAGTTCGTCAAAACAGCTCTTAAGTCCTGTTCTGCGCAGAGTGATCGCCGGAAATTCCTTTGACAGATCATACCTGTTCACCACACCGAATTTTTTCACTGTGTAAGCCAGGGTTCCATCTTCCCAGTGGGGACGCACCTTCTCCCCTTCCGTACTGCAGCCGTTTTCTATAATGTCCCGGCACATATCAATAAATATTTTATCTGCAAAGCTCATACGACTCCTCCTCTCCCTTTTCATTCTCTTCTATTCTACACGAAAACAGGATGCAGTACAATGTTTCTTCTGCATCCTGCTTTGACTTTTTTCTCCTGCCGTGCTATAGTTTGTCCCGGATATCGTTTTTCAGGAGGTTCTGCTATGAAAAAATCACTGCATCCGTTCTGGAAGGTCTGCTCCTTCCTCCCGGCTCTGCTTCTTATGTGCACCATCTTTTCCTTTTCCGCCCAGACCGGAGAAGTCTCTTCAGGGCTGAGTTATCAGGTCAGCGCCAGGCTGGTAGACACTGTCTCTTCCGTTTCCGGAAAAGAACTGTCCGATGATGACCGGGAAATGTGGATCGACCGGATCCATACACCGATCCGCAAAGCCGCCCACATGAGCGAATACTGTCTGCTGGCCCTCTTTGTTTCCCTTCCTCTGACTGTCTGGGGAATTCGTGGAAGAAAACGCTTTCTTCTTGCTCTTGCCTTCTGTACCGCCTTCGCCGGATCAGATGAATTCCACCAGTCCTTTGTCGGAGGACGCGGCCCCTCCCTCTTCGATGTCCTCATCGATTCCGCAGGTGCCGCCGCGGGCTGTGCTCTGCTCTTAATCTTCAAAAACCGGCGTTGACAGATATCTGTCTCCGTTATCCGGCAGAATTACCACAATATTTTTCCCTTCCATTTCCGACCGGGAAGCCAGAAGCGCGGCCGCACGGACAGCTGCCCCGGCGGAAATCCCCACCAGGATCCCTTCCGTCCTTCCAATCTCCCTGGCTGTCTCTATTGCCTCTTCATTTTTTACCGGAATTATCTCATCATAGAGATCCACATCCAGCACCGCCGGCACAAATCCGGCGCCAATTCCCTGGATCATATGTGGACCCGGTTTTCCTCCGGACAAAACGGGGGAACTTTCCGGTTCCACCGCAACTACCCTCACCTCCGGTTTCTTCCGCTTCAGAAATCTCCCGGTTCCGGTCAGAGTTCCGCCTGTTCCCACTCCGGCTACCAGTACATCCACCCTGCCCTCTGTATCCTCCCAGATCTCCGGCCCTGTCGTCTGCTCATGGGTCCGGGGATTGGCCTCGTTATCAAACTGTCCCGGTATAAAGCTTCCCGGAATTTCCTTTGCCAGTTCTCCGGCCCGCTCTATGGCTCCCGCCATGCCTCTGGCTCCTTCTGTCAGAACCAGCTCCGCCCCATAGCCTTTCAAAAGCTTTCTCCGCTCCAGACTCATCGTCTCCGGCATAACCAGGATCAGGCGATAGCCCTTTGCCGCAGCCAGTGATGCAAGACCGATTCCGGTATTGCCGCTGGTGGGCTCAATGATTACGCTTCCCGCCTTTAGTTTCCCCTCTTCCTCCGCCGCCTTTATCATAGAGAGCGCCGCTCTGTCTTTCACGCTTCCGGAAGGATTCAATCCCTCTACCTTGGCCAGAATCCTGGCCTTAAGTCCATGATTTTTCTCATAATTCGACAGTTCCAGCAACGGAGTTTTTCCGATCAGCTCTTCCACACTCTTCGCGTAACGCATCCTATCACCCTTTCTTTTCACTATAATACCTATCTTTTTAGTAGGTTTATATTATTCCTGTTTTTCCGGTATGTCAAGTGTTTTCTCACAATTTTCTGACATTATTTCCGAATCAGCAGCCTCTGCCTCTTCCTGTCCCTCTTCCGGCTCTTCTTCGACTGAATCAGCCGCCGCCTCGGAAGTCTGCCTGGAATCCCGCACCCATGCATACAGCGCATGGATCAGAAGTGCTGCCCCCACTGCCCCAAACACAGCGGCACAGATCCACATCAGAAGGAGCCGGTTCTCCGGCGTCTCTCCGTACAAATTCCCCTTCCCGATACCATAAGCCAGATACATCAGGTAACCGCCCGCCATAATATGAAGTATCATTCTTCTGTTGTCTCTTCCGTCCATCTCATTTCCTCCATCAGCTTTCTGCAAACTGGCTCTCATACAGGTGGGCATAAAAACCTTCCTGTGCCAGCAGTTCTTCATGTGTTCCTGTCTCTATCACACGCCCCTCTTTCATAACCAGAATCCGGTCTGCCTCCCGGATCGTCGAAAGCCGGTGCGCCACCACAAAACTGGTACGCCCCTCCATCAGACGGGAAAACGCCTTCTGAATCCTGATCTCCGTCATCGTATCAATGGAAGAAGTCGCCTCATCCAGAATCAGCATCGGCGGCCGCATCAGCATCACCCGGGCAATACAGAGGAGCTGTTTCTGCCCCTGGGAAATATTGCCTCCATCCTCCGCAATCACCGTATCATAACCTTCCGGCATTCTCCGGATAAAACTGTGCGCATGCGCTGCTTTCGCCGCTTCTGTCACTTCCTCCCGGGAAGCGTCCGGCCTTCCGTAGGCGATATTATCATGGATCGTTCCCGCCTTCAGCCACGTCTCCTGAAGAACCATCCCATAATTTTTCCGCAGCGAATTCCTGGTGATCCGCTCTGCCGGAATCCCGTCCACCTGAAGGCTTCCCCCCTGGATCTCATAAAAGCGCATCAGCAGATTAATCAGCGTCGTCTTTCCGCAGCCGGTGGGACCTACAATGGCAATCCTCTGTCCCGGATTTGCCAGAAGATTCAGATCCCGGATCCTGTCTCTTATACACATCTGACGCTGCCGACGATCTTACGCGTGTAG
>URYM01000095.1 GCA_900552095.1 uncultured Blautia sp.
CTACACGCGTAAGATCGTCGGCAGCGTCAGATGTGTATAAGAGACAGGTTAAAATTCGCCCTTTCATCGTAGTTACCTCCGGATAATTGTTAATCATATTTTACCCGAAAAGTATGATTTTCCTTGTCCCCACAATTTCAGGCAGCTGCTGTCCTCAAGTTGAATGTACCTATTTTCCCACATAAAAACTGCCCCGTTGGAACTGCATTTCTGCTTTTCCAACGGGGCAGTTTTCGTTCTGGCAGTTTTTAGCTGCCTTGTTTTTATTTTGTGAGCAGAAGCATCACCTGATTGCTGCGCTCTACAAATCTTATCATCTCCTCCGGTGTCAGCTGACGCTGTCCCATCAGAGCCAGATCATAAAGCTGCTCGCAGATCACGCCTGTATGCTCTCCATCTGCATGTTCAAAGAGGTACTGCACCAGAGGATGATTCAGATTGAGGACCAGAGTTTCATCTCCGCCCATCATTCCCATATCCATCATGCCGTACATTTTCATCATATCCTGCATCCGGCGGCTCTCCTCAGACAGAGTCATCACCGAAGAAATCGACTCATTTTTCAGTTTCTCTGCCTTCACTGTCAGCTTTTCCTTCTTCAGGGTTTTCTGGAACAGCTCGCTTAAAGCCTTGTTTGCCTCCTCCAGATCTCCCGCATTTTCTTCCTTGAAGCTGTCGGTCAGATCCGCATCAATGCGCTGGAACTTCACATCCTCTTCCTTCTGCTCCACATGAGAAATAAAGGCAGTGTCAATATTGTGCTTTAAGATCACCGCATCCTTGCCCTCTGCGCGGAACATATTGATATACTGGCTCTGCTGAAGTTCATCGGTCACGTAATAGATCACGGTCGGATCTTTTTCCTTTTCTTCTGTATCCGTCTGGTCTTCCTTCTTTTCTGTCTCTTCCTCCCTGACTTCTTCGGCCTCTTCCGGCTTGTTTGCCTCAATGCAGTCCTTGAGAGTCAGATACTTGCCATCCAGATTTTTAAAGAGGATATAATCCATCATTTTATCGGAGAATTTTCCATCCTTCAGGCAGCCGAACTTGATAAAGGGACTGATATCATCCCAGTATTTCTCATAATCTTCTCTTGCCGTCTTGCACATGCCGGAGAGTTTGTCCGCTACTTTCTTGGAAATGTAATCAGAAATCTTCTTTACAAATCCGTCATTCTGCAGCGCGCTTCTGGATACATTCAGCGGCAGATCCGGACAGTCGATCACACCTTTCAGCAGCATAAGGAACTCCGGAATCACTTCCTTAATATTGTCTGCGATAAATACCTGATTATTATACAGCTTGATCGTTCCCTCAATAGAATCGTACTCCGTATTGATCTTGGGGAAATACAGGATTCCCTTCAGGTTAAAGGGATAGTCCATGTTCAGATGGATCCAGAATAAAGGCTCCTTGTAATCCATAAATACCTTGCGGTAAAAAGCTCTGTATTCCTCATCGGTACACTCGTTGGGATGTTTCATCCAAAGCGGATGAATGTCACTGATGGAAACGGGACGTTTGTTGATCTTCACACGGTCTCTGGCCGGGCTGATCTCCACAACTTCCTTTGTTCCGTCTTCCTTTTCTTTTTCTTCTGTTTTCGCATCCTCGTGGATCCGCTCCACGATCACATCGTCTTCTTTTAAATCTTCCTCATCGATGGTCTCATACTCCTGAGGAGCACCTTCTTTGGAGAGGAAAATCTCTACCGGCATAAAGGAACAGTATTTTTCCAGAACTTCACGAACACGGTATTCATTGGCAAACTCCAGACTGTTCTCATTTAAGAACAGTGTAATCTCCGTTCCTACCTCTGTCTTGTCGCCGTTCTTCATATCATACTCTGTACCGCCATCACATTCCCAGTGAACAGGAACCGCATTTTCCCTGCAGGAAAGGGTATCGATATGAACCTCATCTGCTACCATGAATGCAGAATAGAATCCCAGGCCAAAATGTCCGATGATCTGATCCTCATTCGTCTTATCCTTATACTGCTCCAGAAACTTTGTCGCCCCGGAAAATGCGATCTGTGTGATATACTCTTCTACCTCATCGGCAGTCATACCGATACCGTTATCTGTGATCTTCAGCGTCTTCTTCTCCGGATCTGCAATCACCCGGATCTGAGCCTTATATCCCTCCGGCATCTGGTACTCACCCATCACTTCCAGCTTCTTCAGTTTGGTGATTGCATCGCAGCCGTTGGATACCAGTTCTCTTAAGAAAATGTCATGATCCGAATACAGCCACTTCTTAATAATCGGAAAAATATTGTCGCTATTAATAGAAAGATTACCATGCTTTTCTGCCATGATAACATCACACTCCTTTGTCGTTTTCTCATTATCATACAGTGTAATACCGGATTCCGGAAAAGTCAAGAAGTTTTTAGCACTCATTTTCAGTGAGTGCTAATAAATTATAAAAACGACCGCAGCAGCTTCTCTTTTGTCCTGCTGTAGGGATAATACCGGATGGGAAGATCGATCCAGTTTGATTTTTTTACAATGCTTTTTGCATGGGAAAAAGTCTCATACGAATTTTTTCCGTGATAGCTTCCCATTCCGCTGCTGCCCACACCCCCGAATCCCATCCGGGAAGTTGCCAGATGGATAACCGTATCATTGATACAGCCTCCGCCAAAAGAAAGTTCCCTCAGTACTCTTTCTTCATTCTCCCGGCTGGTAGTAAAAAGATAGAGCGCCAGAGGCTTTTCCTTTTCTTTCAGCTTCCCGATCACTTCATCTATATCAGAAAAGGTCAGCACCGGAAGCACCGGCCCGAAAATCTCTTCCTGCATAACAGGTGCATCCCAGGGTACCCGATCCAGAATCGTAGGAGCAATCTGAAGCGTCTCCTGATCGCCGTAGCCCCCTTCCGCAATCTGCTGGCCGTCCATCAGGCGGCGCACCCGGTCAAAATGCTTTCTGCTGATCATCCGGGGATAATCCGGACTCTCCAGAGGGTTCTCCCCCAGCATCCGGTGGATCCATTTCTTCAGCAGTTCTATCAGACGGTCCTTCACTTCCTCCTGCACCAGGAGATAATCAGGCGCCACGCAGGTCTGCCCCGAATTTAAAAATTTACCGAAAGCAATCCTCCTGGCCGCCAGGTTTAAGTTGGCCGTCTTATCCACAATACAGGGGCTCTTTCCTCCCAGTTCCAGCGTCACCGGAGTCAGATTCTCTGCGGCTTTTTTCATCACCAGTTTTCCCACCTGCACACCGCCTGTAAAGAAAATGTAGTCAAATTTCTGTTCCAGAAGCAGGGTATTCTCCTCTCTTCCCCCTTCTACCACAGACACAAAGCGGGAAGGAAAGACCTGCTGGATCAGCCGGTTCAGTGCGGCCGACACCGCGGGGGCATAAGCAGAAGGTTTCAAAATACAGCAGTTTCCCGCTGCGATCGCACCGATCAGAGGTTCCAGGGAGAGCATAACCGGATAATTCCAGGGCGCCATCACCAGAACTACCCCGTAGGGCTCCCTTCGCACAAAACTCTTTGCATGAAACTGAGCCAGCGGCGTCACAACTTTTTCATCCTGATCCCATCTGGACAGATTTTTCCGCACATACCGGATCTCTGACAGCGTAAGGCCAATTTCCGTCATATAGGACTCCATAGAAGATTTATTCAGATCCTCCTTCAGCGCCGCCTTCAGATCCTCCTCATTGTTCACAATGGCATCCTCCAGCCTTTTCAGCGCCTGCAGCCGGAATTTTAACTCTTTTGTCTTGTTTTCCCGAAAGAACGCCCGCTGGCGCTCCACCAGCTTTTCTATATCCATAATTACCCCTCTACAATCAGATAGGTACCGTCCGGGATGGCAAAAACTTCGCTCGCCTCCTGCAGTTCCTCATCACTCATACCATCCACATCCATGCCGCTCTCATCCAGATACTGACGCACTTCCTCAATTGAATCCACAGCCACAGCCATGCATTCCTCCAGAAAGGCCTCCGCCTCCGCCAGGTTTTCAGCTACCGGCTGGTCAAACAACTGTGCCTGTTTCTCCAGAAAAGTCTGTACACAAAGTTCACTATATTCGTTCATTCCACTGTTCCTCCTTAAATTCATCCCGTGCCACCTGAGCCAGTACGTCCGCCACAGCTGACGTATGATAAGTACAGGTTTCTTTTACTTTTGTCCTGGCTGTATCCACTGCAAAACCATATTTTACTTTTTTCAGCATTTCCAGATCATTGTATTCATCCCCAAAGGCCATACATTCATCCGGCGCGATACCCAGACGCTTCAGAATCTGATCGAGCGCCGCCGCCTTATTTGTATGAAGAGGCATATTATCAAGCCAGGTAAATCCTGCTGTCGCCACAGTTACCCGCTCTGCGAACCGGCACTTCCAGTCTTCTACGATCTTCCCCACTCCATCCTTCCGGTAAACAGATACCTTCATATATTCTTCCGGCAGCTGATAGATATCTTCCAGAAAAACCACTTCATTCTTCAGGACATCCCTGATATACCGGTAATATTCCTGATTCTCAGGACTGATATAGGAAACCTGTTCCCCCGAGATCAGCACCTCCGCGCCGGACAGTTCCCGTGCTGCGCGGATGAGTTCATGGGCAAGCCCCTGCTCCATCAGCGCTTTGTGGATCTTCCGGTTCTCCCAAAAGGCCAGACAGCCATTTTCACAGACGTAACCGATCTCATCCTGCACCGGCCCGAATACCCGGCGCAGATTGGGATACTGGCGTCCGCTGGCTGCCACAAAAAAAATCCCTTTTTCTTTTAAACGCAGGATCAGCTCCGGAAGCGCCGTCGGCAGGGGGGTATCTTCTCCTCCCCGAAGCAGCGTTCCGTCCACATCACTTGCAATTAATTTAATCATACTTTCCTCCATATACAGTCAGAATTTCTTCCGGCTTTTCAATAATGATACGGGCATGATTCTCCTCCAGTTCCTTCCGGTCACGAAATCCCCAGAGTACGCCCACCGTATACATTCCGGCTGCGTTTCCCGTCTGCATATCCGTATTGGTGTCCCCCAGGTAAACACATTCCTCCGGCAAAACTCCCAGCCGGTGCGCCACTTCCCAGGCGCCGTCCGGCGCCGGTTTTCTGGGAAGCCGTTCCTCCTGCCCCTGGATCACCTGAAAGAATCCTTTTCCATAAACAGCTTCCACCGCCTTTACCGCCGCACCATGCGGTTTGTTGGAAAAAACTGCCAGAGCTGCTCCCCTCCTTTTCAGTTCTGTCAGCGTCTCCTTCATTCCGTCGTATGCCTTTACTTTATAGAGCGGATCCTTTGCAAACAGTTCCCGGAACATGGCCTGCCCCTCTTCCAGACAGCCCAGATCCCCTCCCGCAGCCGTCATAGCCCTCTCTATCATAAGATCTGCCCCGTCTCCGGCAAAATACCGGTAATCTTCCACCGGCTGGGCAGGAAGAGAAAAATGCTCCAGAACCTGATTTGCCGTGTGGGCAATGGACTCCACCGTATCCTCAATCGTGCCGTCCAGGTCAAAAATACATGCTTTATACATCAACTCTGTCACCCTTTCTTCTTTGCGCATATTATACCCTGACCTTCCTTTTCCCGCAAGTTCTTTCCCCTTATTTTTCATTTCCCCCTTTCTTTTTCCGGCAAAAAGTATTACAATGGGGCTATCATCATCCGAAGGGAGATTTTTTCATGAAAAAACATAGATTGCTGAAAACTTTAATCGGACTGGCTGTCGCAGGCGGTGTTATCGGCTGTGTTCTGGCCTATCTGACCCGCGGATCCAAAAAATCCGCTGAGGATCTGGAAGAAGAATTCCAGGATTTCAACGATGAAGAATGTCAGGAATGTGTCAGAAATTATACCACCATTCCCGCAGGTGCAAAAGAAAACGAAGAGTCAGAAGACGCGCCGGAAGCTTAAAATCATCTCAGAAATCAAAAAATACAGGGAGCCATTGTTCCACAGACCGCTGATCGTCTGCAGAGCAATGGCTCTTTTTCTATTTGTGCAGCCGCTTTACCCTGCGCGGCACTTTCTTGACTGTGATCCCGATCCGCATAAGAAAGGTTCCCACCATCATGCCGAGCGCAATGCCCGCCGCCAGAAGGAGGGTCCGTTTTCCCGCCTGCATGGCCAGTTCACTCTCTCCCTTTACCATAAATTCCATCGTCTGATAGAGAACGCCCCCCGGGATCAGCGGGATCGTGGAAGGCACCAGAAAGATGGTCGCCGGAGATTTCTTAATTCTCGCCATGCACTCCGCATACAATGTCACCAGCAGCGTGGAAATAAAATAGCAGACTGCCTCATCTTTTACATACCGGGCTGCTGCCAGATAAAAGATCCAGGACAGAGCTCCGCCCAGCGCCCCCCAGAACAGTTTGTCCTTTTTCACCCGGAACAGCATGGCAAACCCGAAGGATCCGACAAAAGCACTTGCCACCTGAATAAGCATTTCCATTTTTCCCCTCCTCTAAAGCAGCACGGACACTGCCGCAAATCCAAGGGCGATGGTGATCGCTACCAGCATGGATTCCGCGAATCTTAAAAGCCCTGTGATCAGCTCTCCGCCAAACATATCCCGCAGAGAATTGGTCATGGCCACACCGGGCGTCAGCAGCATAATATTTCCGATTGTAATCTTATCAAAATGCATCCCCAGCCCAATGCCGATCAGGCATTCAGCCAGAATACCTCCCACAGCCGCTCTCAGAAAGTTAAAAAGCAGACGGTTCATCTGCAATTTCTCAAGGATCATCTCCGACATTTTCATCAGAATTCCGATCAGAAGAGAGGCCAGCGCATCCAGTGCATTCCCTCCGAAAAACAGAGTAAATCCTCCGGATATGGAGCTGTCTCTTATACACATCTGACGCTGCCGACGATCTTACGCGTGTAGA
>URYM01000096.1 GCA_900552095.1 uncultured Blautia sp.
CCTGCCGCTTTTCCAATAAAGAAGATCAGAATACAGATGATAATTCCGCCGATCACAAAACCTCCGATCGTCATGGCCTTCTCCAGCTTGGAGCTTACGCCGTCCTCATCTTCGTCCTCATTCTCTTCATATTCGTCATCTTCATCGTATCCGGGATACTGCTCTTTTCCCTCATACTCCTCATATTTGCGCTTATAGTAATCCGCATCTGACTCCGGTTTTACTACCGGCACATTTCCCGTATGCCCCTCCCGGATCGCCTCCATTTCCTCCGGAGAAATCATAATCGTCTGCGCGTGGCTGGAAAGAGGTGCCAGGCGGACGAAATCCCCGTCCGGATCGATCAGAGAGTGTTTCAGATCGTCCACAACCTCCGACATGGTATTGTAACGGCGATCCACACTTTTCTGCGTACATTTGAAAATGATCTGCTCCAGGCTGTGTGGAATCTGCGCATACTTGGTCGGCGCCTCCATCTCCTCCTGCAGGTGCTTGATCGCGATGGAAACGGTGCTCTCCCCGTCAAAGGGAACCCGTCCGGTAACCATCTCATACATGGTAATACCCAGAGAATAAATATCACTCTTGGCATCGCTGTAACCGCCCCGCACCTGTTCCGGGGAACTGTAGTGGACAGATCCCATCATATTGGTGCTGATCGTATTGGAAGAAGTCGCCCGGGCGATACCGAAATCCGACAGCTTCACCTTTCCATCAATGGAAATGATGATATTCTGAGGCTTTACATCCCGGTGAATGATCCCGCTGTTATGAGCCGCCTCCAGTCCCAGAGATACCTGGATCGCAATACTGGTGGCTTCCCGGACGCTCAACTTTCCTTTTCTTGTGATATAATCCTTCAGCGTAATACCTTCCACCAGTTCCATGACGATGTAGTTGATTCCATTGTCCTCTCCTACATCGTACACATTTACAATATTAGGATGGGAAAGACGGGCTGCCGCCTGCGCTTCCCTCTGAAATTTGCCCACAAAATTCGTATCATTGCTGAATTCCGCTTTTAATACCTTGAACGCCACCATCCGATTGAGCTTGTGATCCCTGGCCTTATAGACATCCGCCATACCGCCGGATCCCACTCTGCCGATGATCTCGTAGCGCTCCCCTACAATCATGCCCTCTTTTAACATTTTTTCACCTCGTTTGCAAATGGTTCAACTACAATAACAGATATGTTGTCTTTGCCGCCATTTTCATTGGCTTTTCTCACCAGATCCGTTGCCGGATCCCGTTCCTCCCCAGCCGCTTTGACAATATCCAGGATTTCCTGGTCTGTCAGCATATTCGACAATCCATCAGAGCAGAGCAGCAGCTTGTCGTCCGGCTCCAGCCTTACGTCAAAGAAGTCTACGTTCACGGTTTTGCCCGCTCCCAATGCCCTTGTTATAATATTTTTATCCGGATGGTTCCGCACTTCCTCAGGTGTCAGTTCTCCCATCCGAACCATCTCCTCCACCAGCGAATGGTCCCTGGTGATCTGCCGGATCGTTTCCCCCAGCACATAGAGACGGCTATCCCCCACATTAGCCACATAAGCATAGTGTCCCACGATAGTCACTGCCACCATGGTGGTTCCCATCCCCGCCATGGAACTTACCTTGGAAGCCTGCTCAATGAGCTGCTCATTGGCGGTCTCCATTCCATGCCGGATAATCTTCACCGGATTAAAATTCATATCCTTCTTAATGGTCTCCAAAAGCACCTGAACCGCATAACAGGAAGCAAAATCTCCTGCATTATGTCCTCCCATGCCATCGGCAACCACAAACAGGTTCGGGAGATTCCCCACAGGCTGTACGGACGCAAATACATAATCTTCATTCAGCTCGCGTTTCTGACCTACATCAGTCACAGAAAACGACTCCATATTCCCGCCCTCCTATGTCTCATCCATATATCGCTTGCGCAATTGTCCACAGGCCCCGTCTATATCCCGGCCCATTTCTCTTCTAATAGTAACATTTATTCCGTATTTTTCAAGTTTCTTTTTGAAATTCAAGGTAACTTTTTTGTCAGACTGTACGTAGCTGCGCTCCTTAATGGGATTCACCGGAATCAGATTTACGTGGCAGTTAAGCCCCCCGATCAGGCGGGAAAGTTCCTCCGCATCCTGCTGACTGTCGTTCTCTCCCCCCACCAGACTGTACTCAAAAGTCATCCTCCGGCCTGTCTTCTCAAAATAATACCGGCAGGCATCCAGAACCTCCGGAAGAGAATAACGCCTGGCAATGGGCATCAGCTGCTCTCTTTTCTGCTGATTCGGCGCATGCAGGGACAGCGCCAGCGTGATCTGAAGATTTTCTTCCGCCAGTTTCCTGATCTCAGGCACCAGTCCGCAGGTGGACACTGTGATATTTCTCTGACTGATATTCTGTCCCTTCTCATCTGTAAGCATGCGGATAAAGCGGAGCAGATTATCATAATTGTCAAGGGGTTCCCCCGTACCCATCACAACCACATTGGAGACCCTCTCCCCGGTCATCCTGCGGATCTGATAGATCTGGGAAAGCATCTCGGAAGGCAGCAGATTTCTGGTCCATCCATCCAGCGTGGAAGCGCAGAAACGGCATCCCATCTTACAGCCCACCTGGGAAGAAATGCAGACCGAGTTTCCATGGTGATAGCGCATCAGAACACTCTCCACCACATTTCCATCTGCCAGACGAAACAGATATTTCTGCGTCCCGTCGATTCTGGAAGTCTGCACCTCCACAGCCCTGGGACCGGACAGGGGATACGCTTCTGCCAGCCTCTCCCGAAGCCCCCTGGATATATTTGTCATCTCCTCATAATCAGCCGCGCACTTCTCATGAAGCCACTGATAGATCTGCTTTGCTTTAAAGGGCTTCTCCCCGATCTTCTCCATCACTGCCTGCAGTTCTTCCAGGGTCATGGAACGGATATCATACTCATTCATCTTTCTTCCTCACAAGCCTTGCAATGAAAAATCCATCGCATTTATGTATGCCGGGCAGCAGCTGCAGCCATCCCTCTTCTGCAGTTCCTCCACGAAGTTCTTCCGGAAGATAGGGATTCAGGCTCTCCGCCTCAAAAGGATAATGTTCCAAAAACCAGCAGACATTCTCCTCATTTTCACGGGGATTGATCGTACACGTACTGTAGATCAGGGTTCCTCCGGGCTGTACGCACTGAGCCGCATTGTGCAGAATCCTTCTCTGCAGCAGTACCAGATCTGCCTCTTTCGCCGGCGTCATCTTATATTTAATGTCCGTCTTATGTCCGATCACCCCGTAACCGGAGCAGGGCACATCCGCCAGCACCAGATCCGCCGCATCCTTATCCGCCGGATCAAAAACCAGAGCGTCCTTTCTTCTTGCATAAATATTTTCCAGGCCGCTCCTTTCAATATTTTCCCGGATCAAATCCACCTTATACTCTGTAAGGTCCCGGGCCTCCACCCGTCCGGTTCCCTTAAGCTTATCCGCCAGATGAAGGCTCTTCCCTCCCGGCGCCGCGCACAGATCAATGCAGTAGCTTCCTTCCTTCGGTGCAGCGATCTCTCCCACCAGCATGGAACTCACATCCTGCGGCTGGATCCTCCCCAGAAAGAAAGATTCCAGAGAGGGCAGGTAATCATAGCAGGAAATGTAGTAGGCATAGTCCAGATACGGCGCCTGCTCGACTTTCACTCCCTGCTCCTCCATGCTTTTCACCGCCACCTCCCGGCTGGTCATATACTGACGGCACCGCACTGTGGTCGGGCGCTCCTTCATGAAATCCGCCAGCATAATCTCGGTTGTCTTTCTTCCATACTGGCCGATCCACCGCTCCACCAGCCACCGGGGCATAGAGTAACGCACAGAAAGTGCATCCACCGGTCTGTCCTCCCCCGGAAATTTCAGCTGTTCCTTGTTCCGCATAATATTTCGCAGAACTCCGTTTACAAATCCCTTCAGATTATAGAACCCCTTTTTCTGCGCCAGCTTTACAGCTTCATTGCAGACCGCAGAGTCCGGCACGCTGTCCATCCAGCGCATCTGATATACGGCGCTGCGCAGAATATTGCGGATCACCGGCTTCATCTTTTCTACCTTTACACTGGAAAACTGATCAATAATATAATCAATCTGCAGACGGTATTCCGTCGTCCCCTCACAGACCCGGGTGAGAAAGGCTCTCTCCTGCTTCGGCAGATACAAAAGCTTCTCCAGTCCCCGCCGGATAGCGATATGGCTGTACTCTCCCTCCTCATTGATCTCCATAAGGATCTCCAGGATATTTTCTCTTATGTTAGTCGTCACGGTCTCTACCTCCTGCCAGAATAACCAGCCGCAGCAGCTGCAGCAGCGTGGCCAGAAGTGCCGCCACATACGTCATGGCAGCGGCGGAAAGAACCTTTCTCACTCCTGGCAGCTCATCCTCCGCCAGGATTCCGTTCTCCACCAGCAGGCGCATTCCCCTTCTCGATGCGTTAAACTCGATGGGCAGGGTCAGCACCTGAAAAAGAGCTGCCAGGGAAAACAGGAGAATTCCCGCTTTTAAAAGCACCGGCATGGAAAAGATAAGCCCCGCCACAAAAATCGGCATAGACAGGGAACAGCCGATATTGGCCGCCGGTGCGACAGCATCCCGGATCTGAATCGGCAGATATCCCTGGCTGTGCTGGACCGCATGGCCGCACTCGTGCGCTGCCACTCCCACGGATGCCAGGGAACTTCCATGAAAAATATCACCGGAAAGTCCGACTGACCGCTCCCGGATATTATAGTGATCTGTCAGCTCTCCGCTGATTTGATACACCTGCACATCATAAATTCCCTGGCTCTGCAGCAGTCTTCTGGCTGCTTCCGCGCCTGTAATCCCGGACCGCGTATATACCCGGCGATATTTCGCATAATTGCTTTTGAGCACACTGGAGGCGATCATGGAGATCACTGCTCCCAGCAGCACCAGAATATACGTATTGTCCCAATAAAATCCAAAATATGGCATACTGTTCTCTCTCCTTCTCGCTTCTTTATTTCAGCACCGTACCTGTCTCCACCGGAAAACCTCTTAAGAAAGCACCGGTGTCCATACGCTTTTTGCCTTCCAGCTGCACTTCCAGAAGAACAAGAACCCCCTGTCCGGTCTGAACAGTGAGACTGTTTTTGTCCCGCTCCAGGATCTCGCCTGCCTGGCCGCCGGTCTCTTCTCTCTCCCCGGCTCTTGCCTTCCAGATCTTCAGTGTCTTTCCATTTAAATGGGTGTAGGCGCTGGGCCACGGATCCAGTCCGCGGATCAGGCGCTCAATCTCTTTTGCACTCTTTCCCCAGTCAATCTCTCCCTGCGCTTTGCTGATCTGCGCTGCATAAGGCGTCGGACTTTCCTCCGGCTGTTTTTCAGGCGTAAGCGTTCCCTGCTCCAGTTTTTCCAGCGCCTCCACCAGAAGCCCCGCACCCAGGGAACTTAACCGGTCAAACAGGCTACCGCCGGTCTCCTCTTCATCCAGGGTAAGCTCTCCTTTTAAGAGCATATCCCCCGTATCCAGTCCGGCATCCATCTGCATGATCGTCACACCGGACTTCTCCTCCCCGTCAATGACCGCCCACTGGATCGGCGCCGCTCCCCGGTATTTGGGCAGCAGAGAGGCATGAACATTAATACACCCGTATCTGGGGATATCCAGAACACTCTGGGGAATGATCTGTCCAAAAGCCACTACCACGATCACATCCGGATCGATCTCCTTTAAAATCTTTACATTTTCTTCCTCCCGGATCTTCCTGGGCTGATAAACCGGGATCCCGTGGGCTAACGCCGCTTCCTTCACCGGCGTCATCTGAAGAGATTTTCCTCTCCCTTTCGGCTTATCCGGCTGAGTAAAAACCGCTTCCACCCTGTGTCCTGCCCGGATCATTGCTTCCAGTGTTCCCACAGAAAAATCCGGAGTTCCCATAAATACTGCTCTCATCGCTTACTCCTCTTCCCAGTCTTCGTCCGCGCTGTGAAGCTCTCCCTCCACCAGCCTTACATACATGTTTCCATCCAGATGATCGCACTCGTGGCAGATCGCCCGGGCAAGCAGTCCCTCTCCTTCTATGACATAGGGCTGCATATCCAGATCCAGCGCCTCCGCCTTCACAAAATTCGGCCGGGTAACAATGCCGAATTTCCCGGGAAGACTCAGGCATCCCTCCTCGCCGGTCTGCTCCCCAGAAGTTTCCAGAATCCGGGGATTGATCATGATATACGGTCCGTGCTCATCCCCCACATCGATCACTACGATCCTTTTTAAAATTCCCACCTGGGGCGCTGCCAGCCCTACCCCCATCTTATCGTACATCGTCTCCAGCATATCGCGGATCAGCTCCGCGATCTTCGGAGTCATTTCCTCCACCGGCCGGCATGTTTTCTCCAGTACCTTATCTCCCATAATCCTGATGTTGCGAATTGCCATTTTTTCTCTCTCCTTATCCGTTAAATTCAAACTGTATCGTAATCTTCTGAAATCCTCTGTTTACCTCTATATACTGCTCCAGCCTGTCTTTCATCCAGACCAGCAGGGAATAGTCCTTCTGTTTGACATAGAGCACACTCCGGTATCTGTCACTGATCCGGGCTATGCTCTCCGGCGCCGGCCCGATGATCTGAAGCTGCCTGTTTCGGTCCAGTTTCACCAGAAACTTCTGCAGGTATTCCATCGCCAGCGCAAGCTGGGCCTCATCCGTGCCGCTGCCATGGACCGCCATCAGAGAAGAGGCCGGCGGATAGCCCAGAAGTTTTCTGTAATTCATCTCCTGCCGGTAAAAGGCCTCGTAATCCTGCTCTGCTGCCGTCTGCACAGCATAATGATCCGGACTGTAAGTCTGAATCACGGCC
>URYM01000097.1 GCA_900552095.1 uncultured Blautia sp.
GTGGGCTCGGAGATGTGTATAAGAGACAGATCGCCGCCTCATGGATCAGCGCCGCATCCAGATCCCCCGCGTAGAGTTCCGGCGCCGCATTCACCCGGCCGTGTCCCACGAGAATCGCATCACACTCCGTATGGCCGGTGCAGCGGGCATTTCCGTTGATCTTGGAATGATAGGACTGGTAAGAATGATCCTTCGCCACGGATCTGGAGATCAGATCCACTCCC
This sequence comes from uncultured Blautia sp., assembly GCA_900552095.1. Classification (GTDB taxonomy): domain Bacteria; phylum Bacillota; class Clostridia; order Lachnospirales; family Lachnospiraceae; genus Egerieimonas. Next base: position 225 of record URYM01000097.1, read on the forward strand.
GCGTCTTCCCCATTTATGTCTACCTGAAAATCTGTCTCCGCCTGCTCTTCCCCGTTGGTCATGATCCTCTCGTGGATAATCAGACGGGCGCGGGCCTCCAGATCTCCCACCGTTTTACGCACAGTCCGATCCACTCCGCCAATCTGTGTGGTATCCATCTCAAGAACCGCATCCTGATCCAGATGAAGTTCCGTCACCGGATCAATCCTTCTGATCCCGGTTCCCTTTCCGGTTCCCACATGCTTCTCCTTATAAAGGACATGCGCGCCTTTTGCCAGAACAAACCGATGGATTCCATTGTGATGCGCCTCCTCATTTCCCTCGCTGTGAACACCACAGCCGGCAATGATGGTGACGTCTGCATTTTCTCCGATAAAAAAGTCATTATATACCTTATCCTGCACGCTGCTGTGCGTCACGCAGGCCGGAATATAGATTTTTTCCCCTTTTGTGCCGGATTTTACGTGAATCTCCAGTCCTTTTCCATCTGCCCTTGACTCGATCTTGACATTTGCAGAAGATTGGCGCCCCACACAGGCTCCGTCCTCTCTTATATTATAAGCTCCGTCGAAGTTCCCTTCGTAATCCGCAACTACCTTCAGGAGTTCTTCTGTAATCTTATTCATCTGCCTTCCTCCTTTCCCCAGGGACAGCGGCTCGCCTTCTCCCCTTCCAGAAGCCGGGGAAGAACCTCCTGTCCCGGTCCGGCCATCCGGATCTTTCCATCAGCAACCACCACGATCTCATCTGCAATCTCCAGAAGGCGCTCCTGGTGGGAAATAATGAGAAGCGACTCGGTCTGCTTTGCTTTCAGCTGGCTGAACGCATCTACCAGCCCGTTAAAACTCCACAGATCAATCCCTGCCTCCGGCTCATCAAACACAGCCAGCCTCCGATCTTTCCGGGCTAACACGGTAGCAATCTCAATCCGTTTAATCTCTCCTCCGGAAAGGCTGGCATTTACTTCCCGGTCAATATAATCCCTGGTACAGAGCCCTACCTGTCCCAGTACCTGACAAACCGTCTCCTCCTCCAGTTCTCCTCCGGCTGCCAGCGTGATCAGATCGCGCACGGTAAGACCCTTGAAGCGCACCGGCTGCTGAAACGCATAGGCGATCCCCTTTCTTGCTCTCTCCGTGATCGTCAGCTCTGTAATATCTTCTCCATCCAGAAGGATCCTTCCCCCTGTCGGTCTCTCCAGACCTGCAATCAGCTTTGCCAGCGAGGTTTTTCCTCCTCCGTTTGGTCCCGTAATAACAGTCAGCTTCCCGGCGGCCACGGTCAGATCAATTCCTCTTACAATCTGTTCTCCCCCCGGGAGCTCCCACTGTATATTTTCTAATGTAAGCATTCCTCTGTACTCTCCTGTCTGTATAACTATTCTTAAACTGATTCCATTGTAATCCAGTAAAATTCCCCTGTCAAATAGTAAAAAAAAGCAGACCTTTTTTGTTTTGATAAAATTTTAACATTTCCTGTTGACAACAGCTTCCGGCAGGCGTATACTAAATGCAAATGAATCGTTAATTTTTTAACGTTCCAGGGGTTTTCATTCACTTTTCTTTATGGAGGATTGAGTTATGGAAAAAAAAAACAACCACGATACCCGAAGTAATTGATTCCGCTGAAGCTCTGGAAGCCAGGCTGCAGGCTCTGCGGGAAGCACAGAAGAAATTTTCTTCCTATTCTCAGGAGCAGGTAGACCGGATCTTCTTTGAAGCCGCCATGGCTGCAAACAAAGCCCGTATCCCCCCTGGCCAAAATGGCCGTAGAGGAAACCGGAATGGGCGTTGTGGAAGACAAGGTGATCAAAAATCACTACGCTGCAGAATATACCTACAATTACTATAAGTATACCAAAACCTGCGGCGTGATCGAAGAAGATACTTCTTACGGGATTAAAAAAGTGGCAGAACCGATGGGTGTGATCGGGGCAGTTATCCCCACCACAAATCCCACGTCCACTGCAATTTATAAGACGCTGCTGGCACTGAAAACAAGAAATGCAATTATCATAAGCCCCCATCCCAGGGCTGCCAGATGTACCATTGCCGCTGCTAAGATCGTTCTCGAGGCCGCTGTGAAAGCCGGCGCTCCCGAGGGGATCATCGCCTGGATCGAGTCTCCCACGCTGGAACTGTCCAATCAGCTGATGCAGTCCGTGGATGTCATTCTGGCAACCGGAGGCCCCGGCATGGTAAAAGCTGCCTACTCTTCCGGCAAACCGGCGATCGGCGTAGGCCCCGGAAACACCCCCGTTATCATGGACAGCAGCTGTGATATTAAAACCGCTGTCTATTCTGTCATTCATTCCAAAACCTTTGACAACGGCATGATCTGTGCATCCGAGCAGTCTGTAACCGCTCTGGCCGACATTTATGACGAAGTAAAGAAAGAATTTATTGCCCGCGGCTGCCATGTGCTGACCAGAGATGAGCTGGATGCAGTGCGCGCTATCCTCCTGACTCCTGCCGGCACGGTAAATCCCAAAATCGTAGGGCAGCCCGCCTCTGTGATCGCAGGGATTGCAGGGATCCAGGTTCCCGAAGAAACGAAAATCCTGATCGGTGAAGTGGAGTCTGTGGATGTTTCCGAGCCCTTCGCCCACGAAAAACTCTCCCCGGTGCTGGCCCTCTATAAGGCAAAAGATTTCGAGGACGCCCTCTGCAAAGCGGAGACCCTGGTTGCTGACGGCGGCTACGGACACACCTCCTCCCTGTACATCCATCCCTCTCAGACCGAGAAGATGGCTCAGCATGCAGACCGAATGAAAACCTGCCGTATCCTTGTGAATACTCCTTCTTCCCAGGGCGGAATTGGCGATCTTTACAACTTCAAGCTGGCTCCCTCCCTCACTCTGGGCTGTGGTTCCTACGGAGGAAACTCTGTTTCCGAGAACGTAGGCGTAAAACATCTGATCAATATCAAGACTGTTGCAGAGAGGAGAGAAAATATGCTTTGGTTCCGCACCCCGCAGAAAGTGTATTTCAAAAAAGGCTGTCTGCCGGTAGCCTTAAATGAACTTCACACTGTCTATAATAAGAAGAAAGCCTTCATCGTTACCGATACCTTCCTGTATCAGAACGGGCATACCAAACCCATCACCGACAAACTGGATGAGATGGGAATCCCCTACACCTGCTTCTTCGAGGTAACACCGGATCCTACGCTGCAGTGTGCCCGCAAGGGACTGGAACTGTTAAATGCCTTCGGGCCGGACGTGATCATCGCCCTGGGCGGCGGTTCCGCTATGGACGCTGCCAAGATCATGTGGCTGATGTATGAACATCCGGAATGCAAATTTGAAGACCTGGCCATGGACTTCATGGATATCCGGAAACGTGTCTACACCTTCCCCAAAATGGGAGAAAAAGCTATGATGGTCGCTATCCCCACTTCCTCCGGAACCGGTTCTGAAGTAACGCCTTTTGCCATCATCACCGATGCGGACACCGGAACAAAATGGCCGATTGCAGATTATGAACTTCTGCCCAACATGGCTATTATTGACACCGATTATATGATGACCCAGCCGAAAGGCCTGACCAGCGCCTCAGGTATCGATGCCCTGACCCATGCCCTGGAAGCCTATGTTTCCATCATGGCCACCGATTTCACCGATGGCCTGGCGCTCACGGCAGTGAAAAACATTTTCAAATATCTGCCCCGTGCTTACGACAACGGCCCCAACGATCCGGAAGCCAGAGAGCACATGGCAAATGCTTCCACGATTGCAGGTATGGCTTTTGCCAACGCCTTCCTGGGTGTCTGCCACTCCATGGCCCATAAACTGGGGGCCTACCATCATCTGCCCCACGGCATCGCCAACGCCCTGCTGATCGAGCACGTTATGCGCTATAATGCTGATCCCGCTCCGGTAAAAATGGGAACCTTCTCTCAGTATCCGTATCCTCACGCCAAAGAGCGCTACTGTGAGGTTGCCCGCTTCATCGGTATTCAGGGAAAAGATGATGATGAAGTATTTGAGAATTTCATTCAGGCTATCGCCGATCTGAAAGAAAAGGTTGGTATCCGAAAATATATCAAAGATTACAACATCACCGAGGAAGCTTTTGCCGCTACTCTGGATGAGATGGTTGAAAATGCCTTCAACGATCAGTGTACCGGAGCCAATCCCCGTTACCCGCTGATGAAAGAAATCAAAGCGATGTACTGGAAAGCCTTCGACGGAAGATAATCCTCAGGTAGACAGCAGAAGGGCTTCAAATTTCGCAGGAAATTTGAAGCCCTTCTGTCTTTCTGCCGCCGGACCGATCATCCGCCCCTCTTTTGTATCACACCCGTTTCATCAATCTCAATATTGGGCGAAAGTCCTTCCAGACGGCTGTATAATTTTTGCTGTTCCGCCGGATCCTTTAGATACTGCGTGGAAAAATCCTGCTGCCGGCAGGGAAGAAAACGCATCTCTTCCAGCCCGTCGATGGAAATTTCAACTTCCAGCACGCCCGTATCCTTTGTCTCATCGTTAAACCAGAAATCTCCCAGACTGTACACGACCGGTCCTTCCTCCATATACTCAATCCCCTGCAGCACATGGGGATGGCCGCCCACAATAATATCCGCGCCAGAAGCAAAAAATTCCCGCGCCATTTCCTGCTGATACGTCTCATACTGATCGCTGTCCTCTGTTCCCCAATGTACATAGGCTACCAGATAATCACACTGTTTCTCCGCCTGCCCGATCACCTCATTAAATGCTTCTGTATCATAAGTCAGAAGCACCCCCGGCGCGTTCTCTTCCGCCTCCGGCGTATAACGGATTTTCTCTGCCCGGGTAGCTGCCACATACCCGATCTTAATTCCATTTACCACATAATAAACCGGGCGGACCGCTTCCTCATAATTTCTGCCGCCTCCCACATAGGGGATTTCTGCCGCTTCCAGAATATCTGCCGTATCTTCCATCGCCTCCGGACCGTAATCATACACATGATTATTTGCCAGAGAAACCAGATCTGTTCCCAGTTCTTCCAGGATCCCGGTCCGCTCCGGCTTCGCCCGGAAGGTATACTTTTTCCCTTGCAGAGGCTCTCCCCTGCTGCTGATGCAGAATTCATGATTCAGAAAGAAAATGTCCGCAGCCCTGGTCCGCTCCAGTATCTCGGGAGAAATACGGGAAGAAAGGCCCTCAGAATCATTGTAATGATCCAGCACAAAGCCTTCTTCCGCCAGGCACAGATCCCCGGCAAAAGAAAGAACCGCCCTTCCCTCCTTCGCTCCTTCCCTGTAATAGATCTGATTTTCCGCCTGATCTGTCCGCCCCAGATAACGGTCAGCCAGAACAATCAGAGATTCTCCGGTCGCCTCATAGAAATCTTCCTCTTCCAGCCCCGCCTGCAGCCGCTCTGTCATATCCTTTCGATAGGGATCCCCATACTGATCCGCCAGCCAATCCGCAAAGGATTCCTTTCCTTCCGGAACAGCAAATCCGTTTTGCTTTACATAAGCCTCACAGTACCTGTTGATTTCTTCCGCCCCGCTCTGATAACCTTCCATCAGCTCCTGCTGTTCTTCCCGGATCTTTCTCTTCTCCGACTGACTGGTGAAAATCTTCCATCCGGCGCATATCACTGCCACAGCTGCGGCGGCAATCCCCATCTGGATGAGCATCACCTTCCGTCTTCTGGCTCTCTGCCTTCTTATCCTCTGTTCTTTTCTTTCCTCTTCCCTCATCTGTCCCGGCCCGTCTTTCTCTATTCTCGTTCCTCTTCGATCGTGTCACGTATTCTCTGCATCTTCAGATCAAGAGCTGCGCTGGCCTCCGCACATTCGCTCAGCTCTCTGGACGTCTTCTGAGCCAGCTCTTCGGAAAGATTCTTCTTATACCTCATCCGATGTTCCAGATTTGCCCAGAACTCCATGGCAATCGTCCGCAGCTGTACCTCCACCTTCATATTTTTCTTCTCATCCTGCAGGAAAATGGGGATCTCCACGATCAGATGCAGGCTTCTGTAACCATTTTCCTTCGGTTTCTTGATATAATCTTTCTCCTCCAGCAAAGTGATATCATCCTGATGGACCAGGCAGTCCGCCAGCATATAAATATCATCAATAAAAGAACAGATGACCCGGATCCCCGCCACATCGTTCAAATTTTCTTCAATAGAGCTGATCGTTACCGGAAGATTTCTTCTCTGCAGCTTCTCCCGGATACTTTCCGCTGATTTTAAGCGGGATTTAATACTGTCAATCGGATTTCTCTCGTGCTGAAGGGAAAACTGTTCGTTGAGCACCCGGAATTTTGTCTCCACCTCCAGAATCGCACAGCGATAGCAGGACATCAGTTTCTGAAGTCTGTCATATCCCTCTTTCATTTCTTCGGAAGACAGCTCTTTCAGGAACTGTCCAAATCCCGGAACCGGTGCATTCTTGTGATCCATTTTATCTTGTCCTCCCGTATAAGTATATCCGTAGTATACCATGTCGTGCGCAACACGTCCACCCGAAGGGTGTGGATTGCGGGGTTCCTGAATATAACAAGGGGCTGTCGGTTAATACCGATTTCTAGGCTCTAAACCTTAAAATACGAATCT
>URYM01000098.1 GCA_900552095.1 uncultured Blautia sp.
GAGATCTAGTACGGTCTCGTGGGCTCGGAGATGTGTATAAGAGACAGCTCCTGAGGCTTCACATTTTCCAGTTGTATTTTCATGATTATACGCCCTCCTCCAGGATCCGGTAGATCCGTTCCATATCCAGATGTTCCCTTAAACCTGCTGCCAGCAGATCATACTGCGTCTCCTTAAATGCTTTAAAGTCCACGCCTGTCATATGTTCTGTATCAATTCCCTTTTTTTCTCCGAGCCCGCGGATCACCGCCTCCGCCACATCTTCCCGGTCAAAGACGCCATGAACGTAGGTGCCGTATACATGATCCGTATACCCGCCGTCCGCCTTCCCCCCCGTTTCGGCCGTCTGATCCCAAAGCCGGGTCAGAGCGGGCACCTCTCCGGTTCTCTCCGTAATGCCCATATGGATCTCATATCCTTCCAGTTCCGTTCCGGAAAGAGCGGCAAGAACACCACTGACCTGACCAAAGTTTCCTTTCACCCGGGTTCTGGTCTTGACAGTGGAAAAGACGGTCCGCATAGGCAGAAGTCCCATGCCCCGGATCGTTCCTCCCGCTTCAACCCCTTCCGGATCGGAAAGTTCTTCTCCCAGCATCTGGTAGCCTCCGCAGATCCCGAAGATAACGGTTCCCTTTCCGGCCGCCTTCAGAACTGCCGCCTCCATGCCGCTCTGTCGCATCCACAGAAGATCTTCCATGGTATTCTTCGTCCCGGGAAGAAGAATCATATCCGGTTCTCCCAGCTCTGAAACCTCCCGCACATACCGAAGCGAGACTCCCGGCATCGTCTCAAAGGGATTAAAATCTGTAAAATTGGAAATCCGCGGCAGGCGGATGACCGCCAGATCAAGGAGCCCCACCTCCCGGCTTCCCTCCATCCGGGCGGAAAGACTGTCTTCATCCTCCACCTGGATATGCAGAAAAGGTGCAACTCCCACAACCGGAATCCCACATTTTTCCTCCAGCATTTTTACACCGGGATCCAGGATCGTCTTATCTCCCCGGAATTTATTAATAATAAGTCCTTTTACAAGTTCCCTCTCATCCTCTTCCAGCAGCATGACAGTTCCCACCAGCTGGGCAAACACGCCGCCCCGATCAATGTCCCCCACAAGAAGGACCGGAGCTTTCGCCATCCTGGCCATCCCCATATTAACCAGATCTTCCTGCTTCAGATTAATCTCCGCCGGACTGCCGGCCCCCTCGATCACCAGAATATCATATTCCTTATCCAGCGTATCATATGCCTTTCTGATATCCGGAATCAGCTTGTGTTTGTAGGCAAAATATTCCCGGGCACTCATATTCCCCAGAACCTCGCCATTTACAATCACCTGACTCCCCACGTCATTGGTGGGCTTTAATAAAATGGGATTCATGAGCACCGACGGGGTGATCCCTGCAGCTTCCGCCTGCATCACCTGTGCCCTTCCCATCTCCAGTCCTTCCTCCGTGATAAACGAATTCAGAGCCATATTCTGGGACTTAAAAGGAGCTACCTTATAGCCGTCCTGCTTAAAGATCCGGCACAGTCCCGCTGCCAGAAGACTCTTTCCCGCATTGGACATGGTTCCCTGTATCATGATCGCTTTCGCCATTTTCACCTTCTCCCTTCTCTTAAGACTTCCTCCATCACGGAAAAAAGCCTGTCATTTTCTTCGGGAAGCTTCACCGCCGCCCGGTAAAACCCGGGAGCAAGCCCCGGATAATTGCTGCAGTCCCGAAGCATCACTCCCTTTGAAAGGCAGTTTTCTCCCAGAGATTCCGGCCCCCGGAAAAAAACATAATTGGCCCTGGAATCCCAGACTGTCAGCCCCAGCTGCCGGAAACGCTGCTGCATCCGGGAACGTTCTTTCCCAACGAGAGACCGCGCCCGCTGCACATAATCTTCTTCCCGGAGGGCTGCCTTCCCTGCCGCCTGGGCAAGAGAAGATACGCTCCAGGGCTGGGTGACCGCTTCCATCTGTTCCAGCACCTCCTGATTGCTGCAAAGGCCGTACCCCAGCCGGATTCCTGCCATAGCATAACGCTTGGTAAATGCTTTCAGAAGAAACAGGTTCCGGTACTGTTCCAGGCAGGGCTTCATCTCCCAGCGCTCCTTTTCCTCCACAAAATCGAGAAAACACTCATCCAGCACCAGAAAAGTTCCTGTCTCCTCACATTTTTTCAGGATCTTAAGGAGAAGTCCCTCCTCCGGCAGGAGACCTGTGGGATTATTGGGACTGCACAGAAAAAAGAGATCAGTCTTTGGACAGATCCGCTCCAGAATCTCTTCTTTCAGCTGAAATCCTTCTTCCTCCAGAAGCCTGAACTGCTCGATCCGGCACCCCGCCGCCTGCAGCGCCTGCCGATACTCGGCAAAAGAAGGCTCACAGACCAGCGCCCTTTTGGGGCGCAGCGCCTGTACCAGGGAAAAAATAAGCTCTGCCGCCCCATTTCCGCAGCGGATCCATTCTTTCTTCACCCCTTCATACCCTGCCAGCGCCGCCCTCAGCTCACTGCAGCACACATCCGGATAAGAGGCCATCTGCTCTGCTGCTGCTCCTGCCGCCTGCACCACGCTTTCCGGCGTGCCAAGCGGATTTAAATTAGCAGAAAAATCAAGAACCCCGGGATGCCGGTAGATATCCCCTCCATGTACCAGTTGTTTCATATGATGTCTCCTTACTTCCAATTCTGTTACGGGTATCCTTTTACACAAACAGCAGAACCAGTGTCCTGACTGCCGCAAAAAAGGCGAAAGCCAGCATCGCTGTTCCGTAGAGCAGCCGGTTCGCCTCCACAATATCCTCCGGGATCACTGCTCGCCCGGCATCCCCTATCGTTTTCTTTTTGTGAAGTTTTCCAAAATACCAGGCATCCCCGGCCAGCTGTACTCCCAGCGCTCCTGCCATCACCGATTCTGTCTGGGCAGAATTCGGGCTGGCATGGTTCTTCCGGTCCCTTCTGAAAATCTTCCATGCCCCCGCCCCGTCCATCCGGAGAATAAAAGCTGCAAGGATCATAAGAAGAGCTGCAAGTCTGGAAGGAATAAAATTCAGCACATCGTCAAGTCTGGCTGCACAGGTTCCAAAATATCTGTATTTTTCATTTTTATAACCCACCATGGAATCCATGGTATTGACCGCCTTATATGCCATGGCTGCAGCTGCTCCGCCGATCATCATATAGAAGAGAGGCGCGATCACACCGTCAGAAGCATTTTCTGCCACTGTCTCCACAGCCGCCTTTGCCACCCCTTCTGAGGAAAGATTTTCCGTATCTCTCCCCACGATCATAGATACTGCATGTCTGGCTTCTTTCAGGTTCTTCTTTTTCAGCTGCCGGAACACCTTCATGCTCTCGTCTTTCAGAGATTTTGTCGCCAGCAGCTGATAGCAGAGAAAACTCTCCGCCAGAAGACCGGCCCAGTTATTCCACCGGTAAAGCGCTTCCAGAAGCATAACCGGAATTACCGTGCTATAGCCTGCCACCAGCAGAACAAGGCAGACTCCCGCCACCCGCTCTCCCCGGTCCGTGCGGGGAAAAACACCCCGCAGAAGCTTCTCAAGAGCTGTAATGCTCTTTCCGATCAGCCGGACCGGATGCAGGAGAAAGACAGGATCCCCCAGAATCAGATCTAAGACAAAGCCGATGAGCACGGCCGGTAAGATATACTGTACTGCCATAACACTTTTTTTCCTTCCTCATTCTCGTATTTTCCGTTCTCAGGTAATTTCCTCCAGAATCTCCAGGCTCAGAGGTTCCCCTTCTTTCACCCGGATCCGGTATCCGCCTCCGTTTTTCGGATTCCAGTCGTAAAACCCCCGTGCCGGTTCTCCCCAGGCAGAGAGAATACTCCGGATCGTGCCCCCGTGGATCACAAGGGCAGCTCTTTCGATCCCTTCCCTTTTGCAAAATGCCAATACTTCCAGAAAAGCCTCCCGGCACCTCTTTTGAAATCCCTCCCCCGACTCTCCGCCGGGAAAGGGAAGGGTGCCGCCGGAGTCAATCCATTTCTGGTATGCCGGATTTCCCGACAGTTCTCTCCAGTTTTTATTCTCAAAAATTCCAAAATCACATTCCCGTAAGTCCGGAACAATGATCCTGCACTGTCCGGGAAAGAAAAGCGCCGCCGTCTCCTGACACCGCTTTTTCGGGCTGGAAAAAACAGCCTCTGCCGGCGGCATCCGCTTCTCCCGGAGTGCCTTTTTCCCCTCCTCCGACAGACTCTCATCGGTGCGCCCCAGATAACGGCCCTCTTCATTTCCTTTCGTTTTTCCGTGACGGTAAAGATAGCATTCAATCATCCTTCAGCACCATTCCAATCCCGCAGACAACCCGGTGAACCCGGCTGCTTCTCTCCGCCAGTTCTGTGGCAAGGCGTCCGCAGGTCTCCCGGTACAGACGGTCAAAACGATCCACCGGCACCACGCCGCAGCCCACCTCTGTGGTTACGATCACTGCCTGGCTGTTCTTCTCTGCCAGCTCCCGGGCCAGTCCGGACACATCCGTTCCTTCTTCCAGCATCCGCCGGACAAACAGATGAAAATGGCAGATCCCTTTTCTGGAAAAGAGTTCTTCTCTTCCGCAGACTGCTCCGTCCGCCCAGTCGCCATCCTCCCCCAGTCCATATTCCTTACGGGCAAATGCCAGTTTTCCCTGGTATGCCCCACCTGTGATAAGCTTCATGTTTCCTCCTATAAAAGAGCAGACACCGCTTCCCCCAGCACAAGCGCCAACGCGGTTGTCAGCTCACAGAGTGTAATAAAATAGCCCGAGAGATCTCCGGTAGTTCCCCCGAAATATTTTCTGCATTTTTGGATATAAAAAACAAAGGTAAGACCGGCTGCCGCCAGCGGCACAGCGGCCAGAGCCCCTCCCATCCAGATCATAAACCCGGCCAGGATGATCAGATAAATCCCGGAGCTTAAGAGCACCGCCCGCTTTCTGGAACCTTCATGGAGGGTGGTCACAGATCCCTCTTTTCTCGCCATGGGAAGACTAACCACCCCGATGGCAGCCAGACTGCGGGAGAGCGCAAAGGTGCAGCACAGAAGAGGCAGCGCCCGCTCTCCCGCCTGTACACAAATGCCAAACTGAAGCAGAAACCAGACCGCACAGGAGATCACCGCAAAGGCTCCCGCATTGGAATCCTTTAAAATCTCAAGCCGCCTCTCCCTCGGCTGCCAGGACGCCATGGCATCCGCAGTGTCAAGATAACCGTCCATGTGGATCCCGCCCGTCACCGCAAAGGGGATCAGCACCATCAGGGCTGCCCGCAGGGCATCGGAAAGATGCAGCAATCCGGCCAGCTGATACCAGCCGTACAGCAGCCCGCCCATCACCGCGCCGATCCAGGGCAGAAAGCACATCGCATAATTCATATGCTCTCTGCTCCAGTCGCAGCGGGGCATGGGAATCTTGGAAAACATGGAAAAAGCAATCACAAAGCTATTGTAGATCCGCCTCATCTCTCCCCTCCTTTCACCGAAAGAGGAATGCCGCAGGCCACCTCCGTCACCCGATCCGCCCATTTTGCCAGTTCTGTATTCAGGCTGCCCAGAAGCTTCTGATAACGCACCGTCTCCGGGTCATAGACGATCTCGTCAGAAAAAATCTCATTTGTCACAATGATCAGGCTGGCGGCCTGCTCCAGCAGGCTCTGTACTCCGGAAAGGATCGCTTCCTTAGTCTTCTCTCCGGCTCCGTCCGCCCGGTAAAGTTCATTAGCTGTCAGATTCGAGAGACATTCCAGAAGCACATTGGCTCCAGACGGTATCTGTACCCCGGAAAGCCCGGTAAAACACTCGATTGTAGTAAACCGTTTTTCCCTTCGCATTTCCCTGTGCCGGGCAATCCTCCGTCTGCTCTCCTCATCAAAAGGGTACATGGTAGCAATATAAATTCTCGGCGCTTCTCCCAGATTCAAAATACACTGTTCTGCAAAAGCAGATTTTCCGCTTCCGCTTCCTCCTGTTATCAAATGCAGCATAACTTCTCCTTCATCAGTCCAGCGGAACGTAGGCTTCCATCTTTTCTTCTTCAAAGCTGCCCAGTCTGTCATAGATCGCGCAGGCCATATCCAGAAGGGGGAAGAGCGTCACCGCCCCGGTTCCCTCTCCCAGGCTCATATCACAGGTCAGGAAAGGATCCTTCCCCAGCGCCTCCAGTACCAGATGGGCCGCCGGCTCCTTTGATTTATGGGAGGCCAGCATATATTCCCTTGCCGACGGGCAGAGGGCGGCCGCCACAAGCGCCGCCACACCGGAGATAAATCCATCGATGATCACCGGCATGTGAAGCGCCGCTCCGCCTAAGAATACACCGGCCATCCCGGCAAGATCAAATCCTCCCACCTTGGAAAGCACATCCAGCGCATCCGCCTTATCCGGTTTGTGAAGGGCGATCGCCCTTTTAATCACTTCCACTTTTTTTGAAAGTCCAGCGCTGGAAAGTCCCGCTCCCCGCCCGGTCATAAGTTCCACCGGTTTCTCCAGAAGAACGCTGGCAATTGCGCTGCTGGTCGTCGTATTTCCAATTCCCATCTCCCCGGTAGCCAGAATCTGATATCCTTTTTCTTTTAAATCTTCCGCCGTCCTTATCCCTACTTCAATAGCCGCGACAGCCTGTTCCCTGGTCATGGCCGGTTCTTTTGCCAGGTTCTTTGTTCCCCAGGCAATCTTCTGATCCGGCAGACTGCAGCTGTTATTACTGTCTCTTATACACATCTGACGCTGCCGACGATCTTACGCGTGTAGA
>URYM01000099.1 GCA_900552095.1 uncultured Blautia sp.
GAGATGTGTATAAGAGACAGTCTCTCTTCCTGCCGTGCCGGTCTTGCACCCTCCGGACGTGCAACGCGCTCTCCTGCCGGACGTGCGGGACGGTCTCCCGCCGGGCGCTGGGCTCCTGCCTTCGCCCCCTCCGGATGCTGCTGCTTACCGCCTCTGCGGAAATTCTTTCCCTCCTGGGTCATGGCATTCTGAGGACGGTATACCTGAATAATATTTGATTTCTTCTTTGGTTTCTTCTCTACGTTTTCTTCCACTGGCTTCTCCTTCTTTTCTGCTTCCTTATTCTGCTCCGCTGTGTTTTTCAGAGAGCTCTTTCCCAGTTTTTCCTGGTTTTCTTCCAATATACTCATGTGGCTTTTCACCTCAATGTCTTTTGATTTCAAAAATTACACCGACCTTTCTGCACTTCCTTCTTCCAGTTTCTTCGCAACTGCCTGTGCGAAGTGCTCATCCAGTACGGCCAGTGATGCCCGGAATTCCTTCCCGATGGCCGCTCCGAGTTCTTCTTTCTTTCCGTATCTCCAGCAGGGAACACGGTAATATCTGCACATGTTCTCAAATTTTTTGCTGGTATTTCCGGACGCTTCCTCTGAGACAATGACAAGAAATGCCCTTCCTTCTTTCACTGCCTTCTCTGTAGAAAACTCTCCGCTCGCCACCCTGCCCGCTTTCTGGGCCAATCCCAGGAGGGATAAGGTTTTATTGATCAATCTGTTCCAGCTCCTTTTTCAGGTTTTCATAAACTTCCTGGGGAACAGGCGTCTTCAGGGATCGCTCCAGTCCTCTGCTTTTTACCGCTTTCTCAAGACATTCTGCGGAAAAACAAAGATACGCTCCCCGGCCATTTTTCTTTCCCGTCGCATCCAGAAGAATCTCCCCTTCCGCCGTACGGATCACGCGGATCATCTCCTTTTTGCTCTTCATCTCACCGCATCCGGTGCATCTGCGCATAGGAATTTTTTTTCCTGCTGTCACTGTCCTCACTCCTGTTCCATATCAAAAGTTTCTTCCTCAGCAGCAGCTCCTTCCTCCGCCATCTCTTCGGAAGGCTCCTCCGGATACTCCTCTTCATACTCGTCTTCTTCATAGTAATCAAAGTCTCCGGCCTCTCTTGCCTGCGTTTCACTCTTAATATCAATCTTATAACCGGTCAGCCGGGCTGCCAGACGGGCATTCTGTCCTTCCTTTCCGATGGCCAAGGACAGCTGATAATCAGGAACGATCACCGTAGCGGTCTTCTCATCCGGATCTGCCATAACCGAGATCACTTTTGCCGGAGAAAGCGCGTTCTCGATCAGAAGCGCCGGGTTCTCATCCCAGTTGATGATATCAATCTTCTCTCCGCCCAGTTCTTCCACGATCGCGTTTACTCTGGCTCCATTCATACCAACGCAGGCGCCCACCGCATCCACATCCGGATCGTTGGACCAGACAGCGATCTTGGTACGGCTTCCGGCCTCCCTGGAAATGCTCTTAATCTCCACGATTCCCTCACGCACTTCGGTTACTTCCGATTCAAAGAGGCGTTTCACCAGCTCCGGATGAGTCCTGGATACCAGAATCTTCGGCCCCTTCGGTGCATCTTTCACCTCCAGGACATACACCTTCACCCGCTCTGTGGGACGGAATACTTCGCCCTTCACTTGCTCGTTTTCATTTAAAATAGCATCTACTTTGCCCAGGTTAATGCTTACGTTCTTGCCCAGATAACGCTGCACAATACCGGTGACAACTTCTCTTTCTTTCTCATAATACTCATTGTAGAGTACCTTTCTTTCTTCTTCCCGGATTTTCTGCAAAATTACGTTTTTCGCATTCTGAGTAGCGATCCGTCCAAATTCTCTGGATTTAATCTCCACATTGGCTACATCGCCCAGTTCATACTTGGAATCCATCATCTTGGCATTGGCCAGGCTGATCTCCATCACCGGATCTTCCACCTGCTCTACCACCGTCTTCTCAGCGAAAACACTGAAATCTCCGGTCTCAGAGTTAATGTTTACTTTCACATTATCTGCTTTTCCGAAATGATTCTTACACGCCTGAATCAAAGACTGCTCAATTGCTTCCAGCAGAGTTTCTTTACTGATATTCTTTTCCCTCTCCAGAACATTCAGTGCTTCCATTAATTCTGTGTTCATTTTCTTTATTCCTCCTTAAAAGTCAAACGCCAGTCTGATCAGCGCTATGTCTTTTCTCTCAAAGATCTGCTCTTCTCCATCCTCCGCCCGGACCGTCACCCGGTCTGCATCATATGCGGTCAGGATACCGTAAAATTCTTTCTCATGATTGATGGGCCGGAACGTGCGGATCTCCACTTCCTTCCCGATGCTGCGCGCAAAATCCTTCTCCTTTTTCAGCGGACGGCCCAGTCCCGGAGAACTGACTTCCATAATATACGCCTCATCAATAAAATCCTTTTCATCCAGTTTCTCAGAAAAGGCCCGGCTGACAGCCTCACAGTCATTGATGGTAATACCGCCCTCCTTATCCACGTAAGCCCGCAGATACCAGGTACTTCCCTCTTTTACGTACTCCACGTCCACCAGTTCAAAACCCAGACGATCTACGATAGGCTGCAGAAGCGCTTCCGCCTGACTTTCATAGCTTTCTCTCTTACTCATTTTCCTCACCTGCCTTTTCCTTTGCTGCTATAATAAAGGAGTGGGCCTTTTGCCCACTCCTCAACTAGTAACGTATTTATCATTTCAAATTATAGACTCTTTTCCCTGGAAAGTCAAGGGCTTTTTCTCCCCGCTCTCCTACAGGCTGTGAGCTCTTAAATCCTCTGCACTGACCGGGGAGAGATAAGCAGGTGCCACGTCAAAGACGGTTCTGCATCCGGTCTGTCCCTCTTTTCTCATCCGGTATGCTGCCCTTGCATAAGCAACCAGAACGCTGGAGGTAAACTCCGGATTGGAACCCAGCTTCAGGGAAAACTCAATCATCTGATCCGTATGTTCCCCGTCGCCGGTCTTTCCGCTTCTCATCACAAAACCGCCATGGGGCATTCCCTTGTGGTTTGCCTCAAACTCTTCTTCGGTAATGAAATGCACCGTGGTATCATACTCATCAAAATAATTGGGCATAGTCTTGATTGCCTGTTCAATAGCTGCCTGATCTGCCCCTTCTTCCGCCACTACAAAGCATTCTCTCGTGTGCTTCTGGCGGGTGGTCAGCTCTGGCTGACGGCAGGCTCTTACCTCTTCCATAGCCGCCTCAACCGGAACTGTATACTGAATTCCTCTCTTTACCCCCGGAACCCGGCGGATCGCATCAGAATGTCCCTGGCTTACTCCCTTGCCCCAGAACGTATAGCTTGCGCCGTTGGGCAGAATAGACTCCGCATACAGACGGATCAGGGAAAAGAGACCCGGATCCCAGCCCACAGAAATGATTCCCAGCGTTCCCGCTTCCCGGCAGGCCTCATCTACCGCCTGAAAATGTTCCGGAATTCTGGCGTGTGTGTCAAAGCTGTCAATCACAGATACGTATTTTGCCATTTCCGGAGTCTGTTTCGGAAGATCTGTCGCACTTCCTCCGCAGAGGATCAGCACATCCAGATCCTTCGCTTTTTCAGCCAGCTCGCTCTCCTTGTATACAGGCACACCGGGAGTTTTGATGGCCACAGCCGCCGGATCTCTTCTTGTAAAAACGCCGGCCAGTTCCATATCTTCATTCTGACGGATAGCCAGTTCCACACCTTTTCCAAGATTTCCGTAGCCTGCAATGCCGATTCTGATTTTTTCCATAGTCCATTCTCCTTTGCGCTTTTTTCTGATACTGTTATATTACGTCAGCCGCCAAATGTCAATACTTTTTCAAACCCGGACCTTCGTTCCCTTTGTATCTCTTCTGCTCAGCTTCAGTTTGTTTAACACCAGTTTTCTGCTTCCATACTCAATGGCATACTCCATCCGGTTCTCCAGAAGATAGGCATGTTCCAGCTCATCTTCCTCTCCCAGCCGCATGGCGCGCACACCTATGGCCGTCTTCTTCTTCTCCGGAATCTCTTCTTTAAGAAAACGGATAAAGAAGCCCTTCCGGCTCTGCAGCACCACATACTCCATAGCGTCCGCCGGCTCTGCCAGAAGCAGCCTGTCCCCTTCTGCCAGCCTGGTGGCGGCCACCGTCCGCTTGGCCACGTCAAATTCCATGCCATCCACCTGTTTTGCCATCCCGGACGCGGTGACAAACAGAAGATGGGACTGCCGGATACTTCCCAGGCTTCCGATATAGATCAGTTCTTCATCCGCACTGCTGTAGTTGCACAGATTGTCAATAGGCGTTCCCTTATCCCTCAGCCTGCCCAGAGGCACATCCAGCACCTTTACTGTGTGCATCTGCCCCCGGTCTGTGAAAATACAGATCTTATCCGTATTTTTACAGATAAAACTATACTTGTAATCCGACTGAACGGTCTCTTTGTTTCTCTCATAGACAGAAAAATCCAAAAGCTTGGCATATCCGAACCGGTCCATGACAAAGGCTACATCCGTCTCTTCGACTTTCTTTTCCTCAAAAACCGCTTCCCTGGCATTTTCCACAGCCGTTCTCCTGGATCTTCCGTATTCTTTCTTGATCCGGTCAAGATCTTTCTGGATCACCCGGGCCATGGAATCGTAATGATTTAGAATATCTTCGTAGGAAGCAATCTTTTTGAGCGTCTCCTCATGCTCCTTTCTCAGCGCATCCATCTCCAGGCCAATCAGCTTGTAAAGGCGCATCTCCAGGATTGCCTGCGCCTGTCTCTGCGTAAACATCAGATCCTGCGCCTGTTTCCTGCTGGCCTCTGATTTAAAACGGATTCCCTCCGTAATCCCCATTGTCAGGCAGTCTTTTACCTGCTGCTGATTTCTGCTTCCCCGGAGGATCTCGATGATCAGATCGATCACATCTACCGCCTTCATCAGGCCTTCCTGCACTTCTTTTTTGTCCAGCTCCCGGGTCAGCAGATTTCTGTGCTTTCTGGTACACACCTCAAACTGAAACTCCACGTGATGCTCGATGATCTGCTTCAGACTTAAAGTCTCCGGCCTTCCGTCCGCCACCGCCAGCATATTGACGCCGAAGGTATCTTCCAGCCGGGTCTTCTTATAAAGCATGTTGGTAAGGTTTTCCACATCCGCCCCTTTTTTCAGTTCCAGCACGATACGGATCCCCTCCTTGGAGGACTGATTGGAAATATCGATGATCTCCGGCGCTTTCTTGCTCTCTACCAGAGACGCCACATCATTCAGAAATTTTCCAATATTGGCTCCCACCATCGTATAGGGGATCTCCGTGATGACCAGATTGGTCTTTCCTGCCTTCCCCTTTTCAATCTCCACCTTCCCCCTCAGCCGGATCTTTCCTGTCCCCGTCTCATAAATCTGGCACAGGTCATCCTTATTTACTACGATCCCTCCGGTGGGGAAGTCCGGCCCCTTAATATACTGCATCAGTTCCGGAACCGTGATCTCATTATGATCCATGTAAGCCTTCACGGCATCTGCCACCTCGCAGAGGTTGTGAGGCGGAATACTGGTGGCCATACCTACTGCGATACCATCCGCCCCATTGACCAGAAGATTTGGCAGACGCACCGGAAGTACCAGCGGCTCCTTTTCTGTCTCGTCAAAGTTGGGGCCGAAATCCACCACATCTTTATCCAGATCCGCCAGGTATACATCCTGGGTAATCTTCTCCAGCCGGGCCTCCGTGTAACGCATAGCCGCCGCTCCATCCCCTTCAATGGAACCGAAATTTCCATGACCGTCTACCAGTGTCTGACCTTTTTTAAAATCCTGGGACATCACCACCAGCGCTTCATAAATCGAGCTGTCTCCGTGAGGATGGTACTTACCCATCGTATCTCCCACAATACGGGCGCATTTCCGATAAGGTTTATCATAACGGATCCCCAGCTCATACATATCATAGAGCGTTCTTCTCTGCACCGGCTTTAACCCGTCCCGCACATCAGGCAGCGCCCGGGCAATAATGACGCTCATCGCATAATCAATGTAAGATTTCTGCATCAGCTCCGAATACTCCGTGCTGATGATCTGCTCTTCTCTTGTCTTCATCTGTCACCCTTCCCTCTTAAATATCCAGCTCCGCATCCTGGGCATGCTCATAAATAAATGCTTTCCGGGGCGGAACCTCCGTCCCCATCAGGATTTCCGTGATCTCAGAAGCCATCCGGGCATCTTCAATCTCCACCCGTTTCAGCCTTCTGGTCTCCGGATCCAGTGTGGTCTCCCAGAGCTGCTGAGCATCCATCTCCCCCAGACCCTTGTACCGCTGAAGGGTAAACGGTCCTTTATGAGTCTTCCTGTATTTTTCCAGGGCTTTGTCATCGTAGAGATACTGCTCCGCTCCCCTGGCCGGCATGACTTTATAAAGAGGAGGCATGGCCACATATACATGACCCTCATAAATAAGATCGGGCATGAATCGGTAAAAGAGCGTCAGAAGCAGGGTGGAAATATGAGCTCCGTCCACATCTGCATCCGCCATAATAATAATTTTGTCATAGCGAAGTTTACTGATATCAAAATCATTTCCATATCCTTCTGAGAAACCGCATCCAAACGCGTTGATCATTGTCTTGATCTCCGCATTTGCCAGCACTTTGTCAATGCTTGCTTTCTCCACATTCAATATCTTACCGCTGTCTCTTATACACATCTCCGAGCCCACGAGACCGCACTAGACCTCGTATG
>URYM01000100.1 GCA_900552095.1 uncultured Blautia sp.
AGATCTACACGCGTAAGATCGTCGGCAGCGTCAGATGTGTATAAGAGACAGAAAGCGGAATCCACAACAGCCACCTCATGGACAGTGCAAGTCCGATCGCTCCCAGGAAAACACGAATCAGATATTTTCCCGAATCTGGTATATCGGAAAAGGAAAACTTAAAATCAATCCGGTTCTTCTTTTTCAGATACAGAGCCCAGGCAAGCATAATCAGATACATGACGACTATCTGCACACAATAGTGAACTGTGATTCCCAGATCCGGGGTATAGTCTTTCACCACAAGTGCCACAAAGAGCGGAAGCAACTGCATCATGATCCAGGTCTTAACACATAAGAAGATCGCTTTTCTCATCACTTTTCATCGCCTCCTTTGTAGTATCTTAATTATAATACAAAAAGAAGCTGATGCTCCAACAGATTATCCATCTGCTTTTACATCAGCCTCCTCTTTTGCTCACCGGTTCTTCTTATACTTGAGCGCCTCTTCCAGAGAGGGCTCCAGAAGCACTTCTTTTTTGTATTTCTGAATCTGATAGAGCAGATCCCGCAGCTGATACCGGTGATAGTACAGCTTCCATTTTCTTTTTTCCGTCTCGCAGACGAGGATCATTTTCTGTGTCTGATAGGGATCCAGATGGATCTGCCGGATCTCGCTCCAGGGAACCGTAAAGAACAGTTTCTCCATTCCCCGGTCCGAAATTCCTCTCTTCACAGCCAGACTTCCGAATACCGCCATAAGGATTACCACATTCCGGAAACTTTCCAGCAGCGTCTCCATCTGAGTCGGCGGAAAGATCGCCATGCAGAATAAAAGTACCAGGGCAAAGCTGAAGAAGTCGTCCTTCCCCTTTACTTTTATCTGTCTGTTTCTTTTCAGTACAAACCAAACTTCAGCGGCCAGAACCAGAAGCGCCAGCACGCTCGCCCCGTAATTCAGATACAACAATCCTCATCCCTCGCAATCCGTTTACTTATCTTAATTTTCCATATTTCTCAAAACATTCCAGCGCATACAGCATGGACTCCTCGGTGGTTCCAATCGCACTTAAATAGCCGTACTCTACGCCGATCAGACCGCCCTTCGGGGTTGCCCATTTCTCCACCAGTTCTTTTACTTCCTGTTCGATCAGCGCTTTATCCCCGGTGGGAAGTGTGGCCTGAATGTCCACAGCCGCCTCAAAGCAGATCCGGCCCTGAGCCACGGCAGACACCTCATCGATGCCTACCAGACGGGGCTGGTGGATATTGAGGATATCCACGCCCATCTCAATGAAATCCTCCAGAATATCATTGATCTTTCCGTCCGTGTGGAATCGTACATCCATACCGCAGCGGTGAGCCGTATCAAAAACTCTCTTATACTGCGGCTTGAAGATCTCGCGGAACACGGTGGGCGATACCATCAGATTCTGCTGGGTTCCCCAGTCATCCGTCGTATCATAACAGTGGATCCGGCCTTTTCCCAGGCGGTATGCCTCCTCAATAATGCCGATCTGATAATCTGCCAGCTTCTTCGCCATCTCCTCGATGTACTCCGGCTCCAGCAGGCAGTCCATCAGTGTGTCGTCAAATCCCCGGAGGAAATGCATCCGCTCAAAGATACACTGGGGACTGTTCAGCTGAACGTAGAGACCTTTTTCTTCCGCTTCCGCCAGCGCCTCCTCCAGTCCGTCAAATCTTCCCTCCGCCTTCGGATCCGGGAATACATAGTTTTCAAAATCCTCTTCCCAGTCAGAGATCGGCACATTGGTCACCTGGCCCATATCGGAACCAGTCTCATCATCGCTCTCCCAGAAGCATCCCCACTCATCATACTCGCCGTTTTTCGGGCGCACTTTTTTCTTTACCGTGCAGGGCACTTCATTGTTCCTCTTGTCTCTGGGCGGCAGAACGAAGATCCGGTACACATCGCCCTTATGGCCGATCCGGTCAAAACGAAGCCCGATCCGCTCAGGATTCTCAAAATGAACATTTGCTTTTATAATCTCATATCCGGTCACAGTCATTTCCTCCGTCTTCTGTTTATGTCTTTCCTTATTTCAGCTCGTTGGGAAAATGTTCCCGCACAGCGTTCAGCAGCGTCTCTGTCACAGCCGGCGTGTCAATCAGGTTTTTCGTCTCTGCGATCACAGCCTGGCTGGGCGGCAGCATGCCGGCCCACTCGGGACTTGTCAGGACGATATCCGTGTTAGTCAGATAAGACATAGCCTCGCCAAAGGAGCAGGACTCTACAGAAGCATCGATGTGATTCTGCTCACAGATATTTTTTACACTGATCTTTAAAATTGTACTGGTTCCCATTCCATTTCCACAAACACATAAAATATTAAGCATAATTATCTTCCTTTCTCTTTGTTATACTGAAATTTTTTTGATAGTTTCAATACTATATCATAATTATCCCGCAATTGGAATACCCAACATCGCTCCGATTCCCTTGAAGATACCGATAATGCCGACCCAAAGGGTTGCGTAATCCGCACTTCCCTGCCACCAGGTCAGATCCATCAACTGAACTGCCAGAGCGGAACCCAGGATCTGGATCACACCGTTAACCGTACACAGAACTGCTGCTGCCTTCCATCCGCCGAACTTGTTGGCAAAAATAGCGATCGTCGCATTGTCGAAGAACAGCGGGATAAAGCCCGGTACCAGGAAGATCGGGGATTTAAATACGATCAGTCCCAGAAGTCCTACCACCTGTCCCAGAGCTCCGAAGAGAAGACCCAGTACTACAGATTTCGGCGCAAATGCGAAGATGGCCGCACAGTCCACACCGGCTACTGCTCCGGGAAGCAGACGCTCGGAAATACCCTTAAAGGACATCATCAGCTCACCTACAAACATACGGACACCAGCGAGCAGTACATAGATGTTGGCAGTCAGCGTAATGCTGATCCAGAGCAAAAATACAATATTGTTGGTAAGGCCGCCCTGATTTAAGCCTTCCCCGCTTCTCAGCCAGTCAATCTGTGCGCCTCCTACAACCAGGAAGATGGCTGCCACAGAAATGAACATTACAAGAGCTGTTGCAATGATGTTATCCTGCAGGAAATTAAGAGATTCCGGCATTTTTTTGCGCTCGATGTCGTCCTTCTCAGGATTTCCGATCTTGGGCGCTACTTTATAGGCTACATAGCTTACTACCATCTGCTGATGGGCGATTGTAAAGTCTGCATTTGTGATCGCTTTGGTGGGTTTGATCAGCAGCGTTGAGAAAATGCCCCAGTAAAGAGCGGTTACAAGCGCTGCGATAAGAACGGTGGGAATCATGCCCAGCCCCAGAAATCTCCATACAATATAAGTACTGATACCACACTGTACGATCATGGCATTTCCGGTCAGATATACGGCGCGGATCTTCGTCCATTTTCTCAGAGCCACCAGAACCAGGTTCAGAATAAAGGCAACCAGCAGGGTGTAGATTCCCCAGGTGTTTCCGGTTCCGGCTCCCAGGACTGCGTCCATCTTTTCATAGGAAGCTGTCATGGTGGGGTATGTATTTAATCCTGCTCCCTGGATTCCTGTAGCTGTCTGGATCGCTGTCAGCAGTTTGCCGAAGTTGGCGATCAGGGCGCTGGAACCCATTCCCATAACCAGGATACCGATGGAGGCCTTGATTGCTCCCATCAGAGCCTTGCTGAATTTCTGTTTCATTGCGATATAGCCGACAAACACGATAATAGCCATCAAAAGAAACGGCTGGCCAAAAATCTGCTTCAATAATAAATCAAGAATATACTGCATTTACAGTTCCTCACTTTCTTCTGCTTTTCCTTCTCCATCCTCATTTATCAGGAAAGTTCTTCATCCAGTCTGATCAGATCTTCTTTGGATTTTACTTCCATCAGTTTTTCCGTTGCCCCCGGCGTCAGCAGCATCTGTGCCAGTTTCTGCATATTATCGATATGCTCGCTGTGATCTGCGGAAGCCAGTACAAAAAAGAGATATGCATCTTTCTCCGGATCATTTTCATCAAAGTGTACCGGTTCCTCCACTTTCATGAAGCTTACCGCTGTCCGGTTCACCCCGACGGCTCCCTCCTGAGAGTGCGGCATCGCGATCTTCGGCGCAAATACAATATAAGGTCCGTATTTTTTCACGCAGGCGATCACAGACTCCACATATTCCTTTTCAATAGAACCGTCCTCCAGCAGCGGCTGGCAGGATGCTGCCACAGCTTCCTCCCAGGTACTGAATTTCTGGTGAAAACAAACCCTGTTCTTCTCTGCAAGCTCTTTTAAAAACATGGCCGTTCCCCCTTTCTTTTTTAATTATTTTTTCAGGTGTTTTTTCTGATAGCTTAGTTATACCAGATTTCCCTTTTATCCGTTTGTCTGTTTATACATGTTTTTTGCACTTTTCTTAGGATTTTTTATCTATTTTTTATGACCGTTTCCCTTTTTTCCATCTTTTCCTTCGACTTTTTTATGGAAAATCCGTAATTTTTTTAGTTCTCCTTCGTTTTATCCTATAGTTTGTACCAAATTTCTGCCAAATTTTGTGCAATTATTCCGAAATAATTCAAAGAACTCCCGGTTTATATCTTTTATACTGAAAATAACTTAAGACCTGAACAAAGAATAGGAGGATTTGCTGTATATGAGAATAAATATGGATCAATGGCTGCAGGATTATCTGGCTGCACCGGTAAAAAAAGGAATTCCTATTTTATCCTTTCCCGGCATGCAGCTGATCGGCAGCACCGTAGAAGAACTGGTAAAAGACGGCCATCTGCAGGCTCTGTGCATGGAAGCAGTGGCAAAACGCTTTGACACCGGAGCTGCCGTAAGCCTGATGGATCTCTCGGTAGAGGCGGAAGCCTTTGGCTGTCCCGTGCGCTACAGCCCGGATGATGTTCCCACCCTGCACGGCGCTTATATTCATAACGAAGAGGAGGCTGAAGCGCTGACGGTTCCTGAGGTAGGCGCCGGAAGAACCGGTGAATGTGTCAGAGGAATCCGGGAAGCCAGCCAGCTGATTACAGACCGGCCGCTCCTGGCCGGAACCATCGGCCCCTTCTCCCTGGCAGGCCGCCTGCTGGATATGACGGAGATTATGATCCTCTGCTATGAGGAACCGGAAATGGTGGAGACCGTACTCGAAAAAGTAACGGAATTTTTGATCGCCTACACGAAGGCCTTCAAGGAAGCCGGAGCCAACGGCGTTGTGATGGCAGAGCCGGCGGCCGGACTTCTCTCCCCATCCCTGATGGATGATTTCTCCACTCCCTACGTGCGCCGTATCATCGACGCTGTAGAGGATGAAAATTTTATTGTTATGTATCACAACTGCGGAAATATCAGCATGCTCTTTGACAGCATCAATAAAGTAAATGCCAAAGCTTACAGCTTCGGCAACGCAATTGACATCGAGGACGGTTTAAAGGCTGTTCCCTCTGACCGCATGGTGATTGGAAATATTGATCCCGCCGGCATCTTCCGGCAGGGAACCCCGGAGCTGGTAAAGCAGGAAACGCTGTCCCTTCTTGAGCGCTGCTCCAAATATCCTAATTTTGTAATCTCTTCCGGCTGCGATATTCCACCGGTCACACCGCTGGAAAATATCGATGGATTTTTCCAGGCTGTGAATGAATTTTACAAAAACTGACCAGGCCCTCATTCTCTCAATATATATATGATGGAAAAAGGAACCTGTACAGAGTTTATCTGCTCTGCACAGGTTCCTTTTTCATTTCCTCAGCCTCTTCCATCTGCGGCACCTCAAACACCGCCTCCACCAGCTGTCTGGTGTAAGCAGAGCGGGGTGTGCGGATCACCTCATCCGGAGTCCCCTCTTCCACAATCCGTCCTTCATACATCACCAGCACCCGGTCGCAGAAAGACTGTACCAGGGCCAGATTGTGACAGATAAAAAGGCAGGCCATCTTTTCTTTGCTGCGAAGCGCCGCCAGCAGCTCCATGATCTGCTTCTGAACCGTCACATCCAGCGAACTGGTGGCCTCATCGCAGATCAGAACAGAAGGTTCGATGGCCAGCGCCCGGGCAATGGCTGCCCTCTGGCACTCTCCCCCGCTGACCTGATGGGGGTAACGTTCTGCATAGCTTTCCGGAAGCCCGCACAGCTTCAAAAGCCCGACCGTCCTTTTCCTTACTTCCCGGCTGTCCATTCCCCGGTTTTTCAGGCTCTCCCCGATCCCGTCTCCCAGCGTCCTCCGCGGATCAAAGGAAGATACCGGCCCCTGAAAAACCATCTGAAGTTCTTCATACGCCTTCCGCAGCCCTCTGCCTCTCTCCTTCGTGATATCCCGTCCGCAGAGAAAAATCCTTCCCTCCCCCGGCTCCTCCAGGCGGGCGATCAGACGGGCAAGCGTACTCTTCCCGCTTCCTGATTCTCCCACGACCCCCAGCGTCTCTCCGGGCCAAAGCTGAAAGCTGACGCCGTCCACTGCCTTCAGATCCGGGCGTCCCTCTTCTTTAAAAATTTTTGTCAGATTTTCTACTTCTAAAACTGGTTCCATCTATGTCCTCCGGAGTCTGGGCACCGCCGCCAGAAGCTTTCTTGTATACGCTTCACCGGGGGCTCTCAAAATCCTGTCTCTTATACACATCTGACGCT
>URYM01000101.1 GCA_900552095.1 uncultured Blautia sp.
AGATCTACACGCGTAAGATCGTCGGCAGCGTCAGATGTGTATAAGAGACAGGACTCTGAATCAGCTTCTGGCCGAGATGGATGGATTTGATACGTCAAAAGGTATTCTGATCCTGGCGGCTACAAACCGGCCTGAGATCCTGGATCCGGCGCTGCTGCGTCCCGGACGCTTTGACCGGCGGGTTGTGGTTGAACGGCCGGATCTGAAAGGAAGAGTAAATATTCTGAAGGTACATGCCAAGGATGTGCTTCTGGATGAGACGGTGGATCTGGATGAGATTGCCCTGGCCACATCGGGGGCGGTGGGCTCTGATCTGGCGAACATGATCAATGAGGCGGCGATCCTCGCGGTAAAAAATGGCAGGAAAGCTGTTTCTCAGAAAGATCTTTTTGAGGCAGTGGAAGTTGTACTGGTGGGAAAAGAGAAGAAAGACCGGATCCTGAGTCAGGAAGAGCGGAGAATTGTTTCTTATCATGAGGTGGGACATGCCCTGGTCAGCGCTCTGCAGAAAGATGCGGAGCCGGTACAGAAGATCACCATTGTGCCCAGAACGATGGGAGCGCTGGGCTATGTGATGCAGGTTCCGGAGGAAGAGAAGTATCTGAATACCAAGAGTGAGCTGGAAGCTATGCTGGTTGGTTTTCTGGGTGGCCGGGCGGCAGAGGAGATCGTCTTTGGCAATGTGACTACCGGAGCGGCCAATGATATAGAGAAGGCGACCAAGGTGGCGAGAGCCATGATCACCCAGTACGGTATGTCTGAGAAGTTTGGACTGATGGGACTGGCAGAGGTGGAGAATCAGTATCTGGGAGGAAGAGCGGCACTCAACTGCGGTGATTCCACGGCCACAGAGATTGACCATGAGGTTATGGAGATGCTGAAACGTGCCTATGAGCAGGCGAAGCAGATGCTCAGTGAGAACCGGGAATGCCTGGATAAGATTGCTGCCTTCCTGATCGAGAAGGAAACGATCACCGGCAAAGAGTTCATGAGGATTTTCCGGGAGATCAAAGGACTGCCTATTCCGATCGCAGAAGATAAGCAGATTCGTACGCCCAGAGTGATTGAACTGGGGACGGCAGAAGAAGAAAAAAGTGAAGAGTAGATAAAAAGAGTGCTGCCGGTGTGCCATAACAGGAACCGGCAGTATTTTTTTAGGGGGATATATGTTTGTAATTGAGGATGAATTAAAAAAACTGCCTGCCAGACCGGGGGTTTATATTATGCACGGGGAGCAGGATGAAATCATTTATGTGGGAAAGGCGGTCAGCCTGAAAAACAGGGTGCGCCAGTATTTTCAGACCAGCAGGAACAAAGGCGTGAAGATTGAACAGATGGTGACGCATATTCAGCGCTTTGAGTATATCGTGACAGATTCGGAACTGGAGGCGCTGGTACTGGAATGTAATCTGATCAAGGAACACCGGCCGAAATACAATACCATGCTGAAGGATGACAAGAGTTATCCTTTTATCAAGGTTACAGTGCAGGAAGATTTTCCGCGTATTCTCTTTGCCCGGCAGATGCGGAAGGATAAAGCAAAATATTTTGGACCCTATACCAGTTCCGGAGCTGTGAAAGAGTCCATAGAACTGATACGAAAGCTGTATCAGATCCGCAACTGCAGCAGAAATCTGCCGCGGGATACCGGCAAAGAACGCCCCTGCCTGTATTATCATATTCACCAGTGTCAGGCACCCTGTCAGGGATATATCAGCCGGGAAGCTTACCGGGAAAATGTACATCGGGCGCTGGACTTTCTGAATGGAGATGTGAAAGAAGTCGTCCGGGATCTGCAGGAAAAGATGGAGAAGGCTTCAGGGGAGCTGCGGTTTGAGGAAGCTTCAGAGTACCGCGATATGATTCAGAATATACGCAGGATCACAGAACGCCAGAAAATTACCGGAAGCGACGGGGAAGATAAGGATGTGATCGCAGCGGCGATAGATGGACAGGATGCGGTGGCGCAGGTCTTCTTTATCCGTGGGGGTAAACTGATCGGACGGGAACATTTTTATCTCAGAATCGCCTATGGGGATTCCAGAAGTCAGGTAATGCAGGAGTTTCTGAAGCAATTTTATGCGGGGACACCGTTTATTCCCAGGGAGATCATGCTGCAGACAGAGATTCAGGATCGGGAGATTCTGGAGGAATGGCTGGGCAGGAGGCGCGGACAGAAGGTTCACATCCGGGTGCCGCAGAAGGGAATGAAGGAGAAGCTGGTAGAGCTGGCCTCTCAGAATGCAGAGATGGTTCTGGCTCAGGACAGAGAACGGATCAAGCGGGAGGAAGGCAGGACGATCGGCGCGATGAAAGAGATTGCCACCCTTTTGGGGCTTCCGGCAGTCAGCCGGGTGGAAGCCTTCGATATTTCCAATATCAGTGGCTTTCAGTCTGTGGGATCCATGGTTGTCTATGAAAAGGGAAAACCGAAGCGCAGTGATTACCGGAAATTTCGGATTAAATCGGTACAGGGGGCAAATGATTATGCCAGCATGGAAGAAGTTTTGACCCGGCGGTTCACCCGGGGACTGGAAGAGCAGGAGGAGGCCGAAAGCTGTGGGGGCTTCTGCCAGTTCCCTGATCTGATCATGATGGATGGTGGAAGGGGACAGGTGAATATTGCGCTGGAAGTTCTGGACAGGTTAAAGCTGTCCATACCGGTCTGCGGCATGGTAAAAGATGACAAACATCGCACGAGAGGCCTCTATTTTAATAATGAGGAGATTCCCATTGATCATGCCAGTGAAGGATTTAAACTGATTACCAGAATTCAGGATGAAGCTCATCGGTTTGCTATTGAGTATCATCGCCTTCTGAGGAGCAAAGGTCAGGTACATTCCATCTTGGATGATATTCCCGGGGTGGGGCCGGCGAGAAGAAAAGGTCTGATGAAAAAATTTCAGTCTCTGGATGCCCTGCGGGAAGCGTCTGTGGAAGAACTTGCCGGGGCACCCTCGATGAATCTGGACAGCGCCCGTAAAGTTTATCACTTTTTCCACGGCGATGATTGAAGAAAAAGAGGGGCTGTGGTATGATAAAAACAGTATAAAATGACTGCCAAGATAAAGGAGAAGCGTATGAAAACGGTAGAGTTGAGCAAACTGGCGGAGGAAATGGATCTTAAGAATCTGACTCCTGAAGTGGATATGAGCGGAGTGAAGGTAACTACTCCTGAGATTAACAGACCGGCCCTGCAGCTGACAGGATATCTGGAACATTTTGAAGCAACCCGGGTGCAGATTATCGGATATGTGGAATTTTCCTATCTTCAGCATCTGGATCGGGAAGCCAGAGAAACTGCGTTTGAGCGCCTGGTCTCCGAGAATATTCCCTGTGTGATTTTTACAACCCAGATGGTGCCGGATCAGGATCTTCTGGAACTGGCAAAAAAGCATAAAGTTTCTGTTTTCAGCACAGAGAAGACGACCTCTTCTTTTATGGCTGAGATTATTCGCTGGCTGGGTGTGCAGCTGGCACCGATGATTTCCATTCACGGTGTGCTGGTAGATGTATACGGAGAAGGCGTTCTGATCATGGGAGAGAGCGGGATCGGAAAGAGCGAAGCCGCCCTGGAACTGATCAAAAGAGGACACCGCCTTGTCAGCGATGATGTGGTGGAGATCAGCCGTGTCAGCGATGTGACACTGGTGGGAACTGCCCCGGATATTACCCGGCACTTTATTGAACTTCGGGGAATCGGCATTATCGATGTAAAGACGCTGTTCGGTGTGGAGAGTGTGAAGAATACCCAGACGATCGATCTGGTGATCAAGCTGGAAGAATGGGACAGAGATAAGGAGTATGACCGCCTCGGACTGGAGGAGGAGTACATTGAGTTCCTGGGTAATAAAGTAGTCTGTCATTCCCTTCCGATCCGCCCGGGACGAAATCTGGCGGTGATCGTGGAGTCTGCGGCAGTCAACCACAGACAGAAGAAGATGGGATACAATGCGGCAAAAGAGCTGTATAATCGGGTACAGGCAAATCTGTTTAAGAAAAGAGAGGAATAAAAAATGGGCAATTATTGTTTCGGCGTAGATGTGGGAGGCACAACCGTAAAATGCGGACTGTTCCGGACAGACGGGACTTTGCTGGAAAAGTGGGAGATTCCCACCAGAGTGGAAGACGGAGGAAAGAATATCATCGGAGACATCGGTGCGGCTCTTCTGGAGAAGATGGAGGAGAAGAAACTGAACCGGGAAGATCTGGTCGGGATAGGGATGGGAGTTCCCGGGCCGGTAGATCAGAATGGTGTGGTGCCGGGAGCGGTGAATCTTCACTGGGGCAGAAAGGATCTGCCTGCAGAACTGGGCGGACTGACAGGGCTTCCGGTGTGGGCCGGCAATGATGCCAATGTGGCAGCTCTTGGCGAGATGTGGAAAGGCGGCGGCGCCGGAACAAAGAATTTGATTCTGGCTACTCTGGGAACCGGCGTGGGCGGCGGAATCATTGTAAATGGGCATATTGTGACCGGAAGTCATGGAGCCGGCGGAGAGATCGGACACTGCCGGGTCAATCGTCACGAAGAGGAAGCCTGCAACTGTGGAAATAAGGGATGTCTGGAGCAGTATGCTTCAGCCACGGGAATTGCCCGGCTGGCAAGAAGAAAGCTGAAAAGTTCCGGGAACGCTTCTGTGCTGCGTGATATGGATCCGGAGAAGATTACGGCTAAAGATGTGTTTGATGCCTGCAAGGCAGGGGATTCCCTGGCAGTCCAGGTGATTGATCAGTTTGCCGGCTATCTGGGCAATGCGCTTGCTGTTTTTGCGACCGTTGTGGATCCGGAAGTAATCGTTCTGGGCGGCGGTGTGTCAAAGGCGGGTGACCTACTGATCGAAGTTGTAAAAAAAGTGTTCCGGGAAGATGCTTTTTATGTGTCAAAGGAGATTCCCATCGTACTGGCAAAATTAGGAAACGATGCGGGAATTTACGGGGCAGCAAAGCTGGCCATTGATGGAAATTCATAAGAGGAAAAACAGATACAGAAGTCAGAGAAGGAGAGAAGCTCCGCGGATCAGTTAAGATCTGCGGAGCTTCTCTCCTTCTTATGGTAAGAACAGGGGATCAATCTTCCCCGTCTTCTGTATCATTTCCCTCGTCCGGCTTGGAAGGCTGTTCCGGTTCCTTATCAGGAGCCTTTG
Source organism: uncultured Blautia sp. (assembly GCA_900552095.1). GTDB lineage: Bacteria > Bacillota > Clostridia > Lachnospirales > Lachnospiraceae > Egerieimonas. The sequence goes on from URYM01000101.1 coordinate 5,145, forward strand.
TAGGTTCCGGCGTCGGTTTGGTCAGCTGGTTTCCATTTTCGTCGGTTTCCGGAGCCGGGGTAGCGCTGGGAGTCGGAGTCGGCGTGGGCGCTACGTAGTGCTGAGTACACCGCGTTTTTGGAACATTGGACTGATCAAAGTACTCGGTAATGCTCTTGCAGCCCTTTCCGGCCAGAAGTCCGGATTCACTGCACACAGTTGCCTGTTTCACAGAGGAAGGAGGTTCAAAGCCGGGATCTTCCAGTCCGGCATGGATCCGCTCCATCACATTGTGCCACAGCGTCTGGTGATAACTCCGATAGGTTCCGGTGTTGGGAAGCGTCTCATCGCTGTCGTAACCGGCCCAGACAGAACAGGTATAATAGGGAGTGAACCCTGCAAACCACAGGTCGGTGGAGCTGTTTGTTGTACCGGTTTTTCCGGCCACTGTCATGTTGGACAGCTGAAGATTGCGGCCGGTACCCTTGGTCACAACATCTTCCATGGCGCTCGTCAGAAGAAAAGCGGTGCTTTCTTTAAATACAGTCGTTGTCTTGGGTGTATTATCAATGATCACGTTGCCGTCTTTGTCAAGGATCTTCGTGTAGAAAATCGGTTCTGTATAAACTCCTTTGTTGGCGATTGCTGCATAGGCCGCGGTCAGTTCCAGGTTTGTCACACCGTAGGTAAGACCGCCCAGAGCAGTGGGCTGCTGTACATCGGAGAAGACCTGGCCGTTGATCACTTCCTGATCTACCAGGTGTTTGAATCCCAGATCCAGAAGATAGTTGAAACCGACCCGGGGGGTGATCTCGGTAAAACATTTTACAGCCACCACGTTGATGGACTGTTCGATCGCATAGCGGATCGTTGTATTTCCGTGGTAAGAATTCTGCCAGTTGTGTACAGGACGGCCGTTTTCATATTTATAGGGCTCGTCCACATAAGTAGTTGCCAGAGTCTTGTTGGCATAATCAAGAGCCGGACCATAGGTGGATAAGATCTTAAAAGTAGAACCAGGCTGTCGGGGACTGTCAGTCGCTCTGTTTAAAGCCAGGTTTGCAGTTTTTTCTCCGCGTCCGCCCACGATTCCCTTTACATATCCGGTTTTCTGATCAATGACGGTCATGGAAGACTGGGGCTGGGGAGCAAAGGAAATACGCTCGGCCCTGATAGAATCGCCTTCTTCCAGAATCGCTGCCTTATAGGCATCCACTGCGGCAACTGCTTCCTCTTCGGAATCAAAAAGGAAGTCGAATTCCGGATCTGTTGTCTCCCGGAAATATTTCCGCATCATTTCACGGCTGTAGTTGACAACTTCACCGTCAGCCTTATCTCTGTCTCTTATACACATCTCCGAGCCCACGAGACCGTAC
>URYM01000102.1 GCA_900552095.1 uncultured Blautia sp.
GGGCTCGGAGATGTGTATAAGAGACAGACAGTGCGCAGCTGGGGAGAAGCCTGCTTCTGGAAAACCACCCGGATAAACAGGTCTATGTATTTAATTCCCGCAGCGCTTCCGCAGGGGAGACGCTGATCGCCGAGAAGATCCGGGAATGTGAGGAGGCGGGGATGAGCTTCCGCCAGGTGATCGATACGGTGGAGCAGTATATTGCCGGCCAGCATACGTATTTTGTTCTGGAGAATCTGGATACCTTAAGAAAGAACGGGAGGCTCAGCAAAGTGAAAGCGTTTGCGGCCTCGGCGCTTCGGATCAAACCGGTGATGGGTTCCACGCCGGAGGGTGAGATCCAGCCGCTGGATCAGGCCAGAGGAATTAATAAAGCGCTGGTGAAGATGGTAGACTGCGTGGTGAAGGATGCAGAACACACGGAAAAGAAGATTCTGGGGATTGCTCACTGCAACTGTCCGGAGAGGGCGGCCATGGTGAGGGATGCCATTATGGAGAAAATACCGGTGGCGGGCTGTATCCTGCAGGATACGGCGGGAGTCAGCTCCATGTATGCCAATGACGGCGGAGTGATCGTGGCGATCTGATACTTTTCAAATGAGGGAAGTTATGGTATAATAAAAGGCAGTTCAGGCGGCATCTGCCGCCATGTCCCTGCGGGAAGCGGGGAAAATATACCAGGAGAGGAAGCACAGTTATGAGCCAGGAAAAGGTAGACCGGTATAAAGAAAAGAAATATAACCGTCAGAAATTGATGAAGCGGGAGAAATGGGTGCGCCGTCTGGAGTACACCGCAGCCGCTCTTGTGGCAGCAGCCATGGTGGGCTGGTTTGGATATTCCGTCTATGAGAAGGCGCAGAATTCCAGGGAACCGGTGACTTATGAGATGGAATGTACGGCGGTAAATGATTATCTGAACACGCTGAATGCCTGACGGGAAAACGGACGGATCCGGATGGATCCGGCGGGTAAAAACGGTGAAAAGAAAAAAGTCCCCGGAATATAGAAATATACTCCGGGGGATTTTGTTGTCTATTAATTTACTTTGCGAAAACGAAGTGAATTAAAGCTTAACAACATTGGATGCCTGCATGCCACGGGCACCTTCGGTCAGATCGTAGGTCACAGCCTGACCTTCATCCAGAGATTTGAATCCTTCACCCTGGATTGCGGAGAAGTGTACGAAAACATCAGCTCCGTCTTCGCCAGTAATAAATCCGTAGCCTTTTTCAGCGTTGAACCATTTTACTGTTCCTTTGTTCATTTGACGTTACCTCCATTACAAATAATACAGATTGGATAAAAAAGAAGCAACCGATCAAAGACTATACTGAAATAAGAATCTTTCATCGCTTGCTGATGTTCTATTATCCAATAAACAGTTTGACATTATTCAGTATAAGACTCTAAAATAAAAAAGTCAATAGGAAAAGGCTTTATTTTAGAAAGAAATTCGTGTATGATGGAGGAAGAGAAAACTTATACCAAGAGAGGGCTGTTAAGATGAGGATTTGGATTAAAAACGGACGGATCCTGGATCCGGCATCCAGGCGGGATGAGATTGCAGATCTGTATGTGGAAGGCGGTAAGATAGCCAAAGCAGAGAAGGGAAAAGAAGAGACTGCGGACCGGGTTATCGATGCCGGCGGGTGTTATGTGGTTCCCGGTTTTATTGACCTTCACGTTCATCTGCGGGATCCGGGACAGACGTATAAAGAAGATGTGGAGACAGGCGGAAAGGCGGCGGCGGCCGGCGGGTTTACCACCATTGTGGCCATGCCCAACACGAAACCGGTGATCGACTGTGATACCCGCGTCAGCTATGTGCTGAATAAGGCAAAGGAAGTATCCCCCGTTCATGTACTGCAGGCAGGAGCGATCACGATGGGACAGAAAGGGGAAGAACTGACTGATATCAGGAAGATGGCGGAGACCGGAATCCCGGCCATCAGCGAGGATGGGAAATCCGTGATGAATTCCCAGCTGTACCGGGAAGCCATGCAGGAGGCGGCAGATCTGAAAATCCCGGTGCTGGCTCACTGTGAGGATATCGATCTGGTAAACGGCGGCTGTATGAATGATGATGAGAAAGCGCGGGAATTTGGTCTTCCGGGGATCACCAACTCGGTGGAAAATGCCATTGTGGCGAGAGATATTATTCTGGCGGAAGATACCGGAGTTCATCTGCATCTGTGTCACTGTTCCACAAAAGAGAGTGTGGAGATGGTGCGCATGGCAAAGAAGAAAAAAATTTCGGTGAGCGCGGAAGTATGCCCGCATCATTTTACCCTGTCCACAGAGGACATGGTGCAGGGAGACGCTAATTATAAGATGAATCCTCCTTTAAGGACCAGGGCAGATGTGGAAGCCCTGAGAAAGGGACTCAAAGACGGGACGATCGAGGTGATCAGTACGGATCATGCGCCCCATTCCCGGGAAGAGAAGAGCCGCTCCATGCTGACGGCGCCTTTTGGCATCGTCGGACTGGAGACCAGCGTGGGTCTGACGATCACGGAGCTGGTTAAAACAGGCATTCTGACTCCCATGCAGATGGTTGAGAAAATGAGCTTCAATCCGGCGAAGATCCTGCACAGCAAAGCCGGGACGTTAAAAGAAGGACGGGCAGCGGATATCGCGATCATCGATCCGGATGCGGAGTGGACGGTAAATCCGGAAAAGTTCCGCTCCAAAGGAAAGAATACGCCTTTTGCGGGCAGAAAATTAAAAGGGAAAGTGCTGTATACAATCTGTGACGGCAGAATCGTATACGAAGCAGAATAAGGAAAGGACGACAGAAAAGATGATTAACAAACTGGTTAGCAAGATTCAGAAAACGCATGCACCCATTGTGGTGGGACTTGATCCCATGATGAACTATATTCCGGAGCATATCCAGAAAAAGGCTTTCGCAGAATTCGGAGAGACACTGGAAGGAGCTGCGGAGGCAGTGTGGCAGTATAATAAAGAAATCGTAGACGCAGTCTGGGATCTGATCCCGGCAGTAAAACCTCAGATTGCCATGTATGAACAGTTCGGCATTCCGGGAATGATGGCATTTAAAAAGACGGTGGATTACTGTCATGAGAAGGATCTGGTCGTGATCGGTGATATTAAGCGGGGAGACATCGGATCCACTTCCGAAGCCTATGCGGTAGGCCATCTGGGTAAAGTCCAGGTGGGGGCAAACAGCTTCTACGGTTTTGACGAGGATTTTGCTACCGTCAATCCCTATCTGGGAAGCGACGGAGTGAAACCTTTTATTAAAGTATGCAAGGAAGAGAAGAAGGGTCTTTTCATTCTGGTGAAGACGTCCAATCCTTCTTCCGGAGAATTTCAGGACAGACTGATCGATGGCAGACCGCTTTATGAGTGGGTCGGCGAGCAGGTGGCATCCTGGGGAGAAGATCATATGGGCGATTCCTACAGCTATGTGGGCGCTGTTGTGGGAGCGACTTATCCGGAGATGGGCAAAGTTTTAAGAAAGGTAATGCCCAAGTCCTATATTCTGGTGCCTGGTTACGGTGCCCAGGGAGGAAAAGGCAAGGATCTGGTGCATTTCTTTAATGAAGACGGACTGGGAGCTATCGTAAATTCTTCCAGAGGAATTATTGCGGCGTATAAACAGGAAGCCTACGCAAAGTTTGGAGCAGAACATTTTGCAGAGGCATCCCGTCAGGCAGTTCTTGATATGGCTGCTGATATTGACGGCGCGCTGCAGGCGGCAAAATAAGCAGGAGAGAAAAAAGATGAAAAGCAAGAGAATCTGTAAGATTATTTCTCAGGAACAGATCGGAACCGGAATTTTCAGCATGTGGCTGGAAGCGGGGGAGATCGCGGAGGCGGCCTGCCCGGGGCAGTTTGTATCTCTGTACAGCCGGGATAAGAGCAGGATGCTGCCAAGACCGATCAGTATCTGTGAAATTGGCAGGGAAGAGAAGAAACTCCGCCTTGTTTACCGGGTGGCCGGAAAGGGGACGGAAGAATTTTCCGGACTGAAGGCGGGGGATGAGATAGAGGTTATGGGGCCTCTGGGAAATGGATTCCCGTTACAGGAGGCAGAGGGAAAGAAAATTTTTCTCATCGGCGGAGGAATCGGAATCCCGCCCATGCTGGAGACTGCAAAAGCGCTGAATGGAGAAAAAAAGATCATTGCCGGCTACCGGGATGAACTGTTTCTGACAGAAGAACTGAAAAAAGCGGGGGATTTCTATCCTGCGACAGAAGATGGAAGCGCAGGAACCAGGGGAAATGTGCTGGACGCGATCCGGGAAAAAAATCTTGAGGCGGATGTGATCTTCGCCTGCGGGCCCACCCCCATGCTGCGGGCGGTTAAGGCTTATGCAGAGGAGAAGAACATTGCCTGCTGGATCTCCATGGAAGAAAAGATGGCCTGCGGGATCGGAGCCTGCCTGGCCTGTGTGTGCCAGTCCAGAGAAGTGGACGGGCATTCCCACGTACACAATAAGAGGATCTGCAAGGATGGTCCCGTATTTCCTGCATCGGAGGTGGAACTGTAATGAATACAAAAGTAAAGATCGCCGGTGTGGAACTGAAAAATCCGGTTATGACAGCTTCCGGAACCTTCGGGAGCGGAGCAGAGTACAGTGAATTTATGGATCTGAGCCTTCTGGGAGCGGTGGCGACCAAGGGGGTGGCCAATGTGCCATGGCCGGGCAATCCCACGCCCCGCATTGCGGAAACCTGCGGCGGCATGTTAAATGCGATCGGACTGCAGAATCCCGGAATGGAGGTTTTCTGTGAGAGGGACATTCCTTTTCTGAAGAAATATGATACAAAGATTGTGGTAAATGTCTGCGGAAGGAGCGTGGAAGATTACTGCGAAGTGATTGAGCGCCTGGCAGAGGAACCGGTGGATCTGCTGGAGATCAATATTTCCTGCCCCAATGTAAAGGAAGGCGGGATCGCCTTCGGACAGAACCCGAAAGCGGCAGAGGAGATCACCTCTGCGGTTAAAAAAGTGGCCAGACAGCCGGTTATCATGAAGCTGAGCCCCAATGTGACGGATATCACAGAGATGGCAAGGGCGGTGGAGGCCGGAGGTGCAGATGCGGTATCGCTGATCAATACCCTTACCGGCATGAAAATCGATGTGGCGCGGCGGACATTTGCCATCGCCAATAAGACGGCGGGGCTGTCAGGTCCGGCAGTGAAGCCGGTGGCGGTGCGGATGGTTTATCAGGTGGCAAATGCGGTAAAACTTCCCATTATCGGTATGGGAGGAATCGCCACAGCGGAGGATGCGCTGGAATTTATTCTGGCAGGAGCCACCGCCGTGTCCGTGGGAACGGCAAGTTTCCGCAATCCCTGCGCCGCTGCGGAAGTGGCTGCCGGCATTGAGGAATATATGAGAAATCAGAAAGTCGCGGATATAAAGGACTTGATTGGAGCCGTGAAGTAAGGTAAAATGGTAGGAAAAACGATCGGGAGGCAGGAAATGGAAGGCTATAAACAGGAATTTATTGAATTTATGGTTGACTGCGGCGTGCTGAAGTTCGGCGAGTTTACGCTGAAGAGCGGAAGAAAATCTCCGTTTTTTATGAACGCAGGCGGCTACGTGACAGGCGCCCAGTTAAAGAAACTGGGAGAATATTACGCAAAGGCGATTCACGACACCTATGGGGATGAGTTTGACGTGCTTTTCGGGCCGGCTTACAAGGGAATTCCCTTAAGCGTGGTGACAGCCATCGCTTACAGTGAGCTGTACGGGAAGGAAGTTCGTTACTGTTCTGACCGGAAGGAAGAAAAGGATCACGGGGCAGATAAGGGAAGCTTTCTGGGAAGCAAGTTAAAAGACGGCGACCGGGTTATCATGATCGAGGATGTGACTACCTCGGGAAAATCCATGGAGGAGACCGTGCCCAAGGTCAGAGGTGCGGCTGAGGTAGAGATCGTGGGTCTTATGGTGTCCCTGAACCGGATGGAAGTAGGAAAGGGCGGAGAAAAATGTGCCCTGGATGAAGTGCGTGATCTGTACGGATTCCCCACAGCGGCGATCGTGGATATGGCGGAAGTGACGGAATATCTGTACAACCGTGAAATAAACGGAACCGTTCTGATCGATGATGCGGTAAAAGCGTCTATCGATGCATATTATGAGCAGTACGGGGCAAAATAAGAGCCGGCGAAAGAGCCTGGAAAAAGGAGGATGTGTTGATGTTTTTTCAGGATAATGAAAAAGTATATCATACTCTTTCCGGGGCAGGCGCAGGAAGCCTGACTCTGGGAATTATTGTTCTGGTGACGGGGATCGTGTCAGGAGTGCTGATGATCGTCAACGGCGCCAGGCTTCTGAGAAGAAAGAAGGATATTACGATCTGATGCAGGAGAGAACGAAACGGCGGATCCAGTTCTGGGGCCGCCTGCTCTTTGTCATTTATCTGCTGATGCTGGGATACTTCCTGTTTTTTGCGGAAGAATACGGGCTGTCTCTTATACACATCTGACGCTGCCGACGATCTTACGCGTGTAGA
>URYM01000103.1 GCA_900552095.1 uncultured Blautia sp.
AGCCGGATCAGGTAATCCTGGCTGAGGGGATTAATGATCTGGTACATCCGGGAGACGGCTGTTCTCTGGAAGAACTTCCCTGTGCCAAAGAACTGATAGAAGGGATAAAAGAGCTGGGATGCCTGGTGCGCAGAGAAGGAAGCTGTCCGGTTTTTGTAACCCTGTCTCCCTTCTGTGATTATGATGGGATCTGGTCAGAAGAGAGGGAGGCGATCCGGCAGGAAGTAAACAGCTGGATCCGTCAGCAGGAATCCGTGATGGATGCGGATGCTTTTGTGAGAGATGCAGGCCGGAGGGAACGGCTGCAGGAACAGTATGACAGCGGCGATCATCTTCATCTGAATCGGGCGGGAGGATGCAGGATCGCCGGGAAATGGGAGGAGAGACGATGAAAACGATTTATACCTGTTTTCCGGGAGGAAGATTTAAAGCGCTGACGTTAAGTTATGATGACGGGAAGGTTATGGACAGAAGACTGGTGGAACTGTTTAACCGGTACGGGCTAAAAGCAACTTTTCATCTGAACTCGGGTCTGCTGGGAGAAAAAGAAGGGCACAGATACCCTTATGTGGAGGCCGGAGAGGTCAGAGAACTGTATCGGGGGCATGAGATTGCCTGTCATACCTGTACGCATCCGACTCTGACACGAACACCGAAGCCGATGATACTGGAAGAGATCCTGGAAGACCGGAAAAAGCTGGAGAAGCTGTCCGGTTATCCCGTGATCGGAATGTCTTACCCCAACGGAGTTTTCAGCAAAGAGATCAAAGAAGCCATGCGCCAGTGCGGAATCTGTTATGCCAGGACAACAAAAGATACCGGCAGATTCGATCTTCCGGAAGACTATCTGGAATGGAATCCCACCTGCCGCCATACCGGTCCCCTGATGGAACTGACCCGGGAATTTCTGGACCGGGAGTATGATCAGAGACTGTGCCTGTTCTATGTATGGGGGCACAGTTATGAGTTTGAACAGGATCAGAACTGGGAGCAGATGGAGGCATTTGCCCGGGAAGCGGGCGGACGGGACGAGATCTGGTACGCTTCCAACCTTGAAATTTATGATTATATGAAAGCAGCGTCAGAACTGCGTTTTACAGCGGACTGCAGCCGGGTGTTCAATCCTTCGGCTCTGGATGTATGGATAAAGGCAGACGGGATCGTCTGCCAGATCCCGGCGGGAGAGATGACAGAGCTGAGAGGAGAGAACAGAAAGCATTATTATCTGGATCAGGAGAAGCGGATCTGCTATCACCCGTCCACGGCAGGCGAGGGGAAGATGGATCCGGTTCTGGTGCATTACCGGGAAGGGCGTCCGCCGAAAACTTCCGGGAACCCATATTATTATCTGGGAGAACCCATAGGAGATCTGCGGGATAATATGTACCCCCAGGCTCTTCCGCTGGCGAAAGAGATAAAAATAGAAAAGCGGAAAGTGGCGGGGATCCCGGTGCGGTTTTATGAAAAGGATTCCGAAGAAAAAGGAAGACCCTGTCTGGTATTTCTCCATGGCGGAGCCTTCATCGGGGGAAGCGCGGAGACGGTGGAGGAACCCTGCCGGCTTCTGGCCGAGCTTTCGGGAGCGCTGGTGATCAGTGTGGAATATTCTCTGGCGCCGGAAGCGGCATTTCCCCGGGCGATCGAGGAATGCTGCGCCGTCCTGGAAGAGGTATGGAAAGATCCGGAGGTTATCTTTGACAGGGGACACCTGTTCCTCGGCGGAGACAGTGCCGGAGGAAATCTGGCTCTGGCCTGTCTGCAGGAGAAGGAAATCCGAAGAAAGATTTCGGGCAGTATTCTTCTGTATCCGGTGACGGACTTGAGCGGGAAGCAGGAACTGTGGAGCTGGAAAGCGGAGTCTTATCGGGGAGGAAAAGGAGAAATGGAGCGCCACTGTGCCTCCAGCCTTGCAGGATCTGAGAAGCAGATGAAAAAATTATATGTGCAGGGGAAAGCGGAGGGTACAGATCCGAGGATTTCTCCTATTTATATGAAGGTTCCCGAAGACTTCCCCCGGACTCTGCTGATCACGGCGGAATATGATTATCTCAGGATGCAGGGGGAAGCGTTTGGACGGAAACTCTCTGACGCGGGAATTCCGGTGCGTATCAGCCGCTACGGGGGAATGTGCCACGCATTTTTTGATCTGCTTGGCCATGTGGAGCAGGCAGGCCGGTGCGTCAGAGAGATGGCAGAATTCCTCGCAGAAGGAAGGCTTTCGGAAAAGTAAGAAGGAGCAGAAGATGAAAGATACAAGAAATTTTGAAGATAAAGTCATTTACCAGGTATACCCGAAATCTTTCCGGGACAGCAATGGAGATGGGCTGGGCGATATCCGGGGGATTACGGAGAAGCTGGATTATCTGCAGTATCTTGGGGTGGACTATATCTGGAGCACGCCGTTTTTCGTGTCGCCTCAGAATGATAATGGCTACGATGTGGCGGATTATTATAAGATCGATCCGGCTTATGGAACGATGGAAGATCTGGAGGAGCTGATCCGGGAAGCGGACAAAAGAGGGATCGGCCTGATGCTGGATATGGTGTTTAATCACACTTCTACAGAACACGAGTGGTTTCAGAAGGCCCTGGCCGGAGATGTTTACTATAAGGATTTCTACATTTTCCGGGATGGAAAGGACGGCAATCCGCCCACAAACTGGGAGTCCAAGTTCGGAGGGACTGCGTGGGAATACGTACCTCTCTGGAACCAGTACTATCTTCGCCTGTTTGACAAAACCCAGGCGGATCTGAACTGGGAAAATCCGGCTGTGCGCAGAGAACTGGTAAAGGTTCTGAAATTCTGGATTGAAAAAGGAATCCGGGGATTCCGCTTCGACGTCATTAATCTGGTATCGAAGCCGGAGCGGTATGAGGATGATCTGGAAGGGGATGGAAGACGATTCTATACCGACGGTCCGAAGATGCACACGTACCTGAAGGAACTGTGCCGGGACAGCGGCATTACAGAGAAAGGCCTTCTGACTGTGGGAGAGATGTCTTCCACCTCCCTGGAGAGCTGTGTGGGTTATACAAATCCGAAAGAACAGGAACTCAGTATGAGTTTCAGCTTTCATCATCTGAAGGTGGATTATAAGGATCAGAAAAAATGGGAGCTGCAGCCCTTTGATTTTCAGGCTTTGAAAGAAATTTTAAACCGCTGGCAGACCGGGATGGAAGAGGCGGACGGATGGAATGCCCTTTTCTGGAATAATCATGATCAGCCCCGGGCCGTTTCCCGCTTCTGCAAAGAGAAGAAATATCAGGAGAAGGCTGCAAAAATGCTGGCCTCCTGCATTCATCTTCTCCGGGGAACGCCTTATATCTACCAGGGGGAGGAGATCGGCATGACGAATGCCGGATTCCAGGACATCAGTGAGTACCGGGATGTGGAGAGCCTGAATTATTTTGAGATCCTGAAAAGCCAGGGGAGAAAAGAGGAAGAGATTTATCAGATCCTGGGGGAGAGATCCCGGGATAATGGCAGGACGCCCATGCAGTGGGACGATTCTGCTGGGGCAGGATTTGGCAGCACAGAGCCCTGGATCCAGGTAAATAAAAATTACAGGGAGATTAATGTGCAGGATCAGATAGAGCGTAAAGACTCAATCTGGCAGTATTATCACCGGCTGATCCGCCTGAGAAAAGAGGAGAAGGTGATCGCTTCCGGCAGTTATCATCCGCTTCTTGAAAAGCACCCTGCAATTTTTGCCTTTGAGCGAAGGACGGAAGATGCTTCCCTGATCGCGCTCCATAATTTTTATCCGGAAGAGACGGAGGCGGACCTGTCCGGTTTTGATCTGGAAGGGTATGTGTGCCTGCTGGATAATTATGGAGAGAGAGCCTGTGAAAAAACGCTTCGTTTACGGCCTTATGAGTCGGCCGCCTTTATAAAAAAGTTTTGAAGTGATCCGGAAAATATGCTATACTGAACCTCGTGTTCCGGCATAAAGCCGGGGGCGGAAAGGTGTGAGCATTATTTTGGAATTGTTAAAAAGTATTCAGTCGGCAGTCTGGGGAATTCCCACGATGGCGCTGCTGCTCTTTACCGGCCTGTATCTGACGATCCGGCTAAAGGGCCTGCAGTTTACCCAGCTGCCCCGGGCGATCCGGTATATCTTTGAAAAGGAGGAAGGCAAAGGAGACGTCTCTGCCTTCGCCTCCCTTTGCACAGCGCTGGCGGCCACCATAGGAACAGGAAGCATTGTAGGAGTGGCTACGGCTCTGCGGGCCGGCGGCCCCGGCGCGCTGTTCTGGATGTGGGTGTCTGCACTCCTTGGAATGGCTACGAAATATGCGGAAGGGCTTCTGGCTGTCCGCTTCCGGACTGTGGATGAGAACGGGCAGATTGCCGGCGGTCCCATGTACTATATTGAGAGGGGAATGGGAAGCCGCTGGATCTGGCTGGCGAAAGTGTTTGCATTCTTTGGCGTTGTCACTGCGCTTCTGGGATGCGGAACCTTTCCCCAGGTAAATGCCATTACAGAGTCTGTGGAATCGGCTTTTGGCGTTCCGGTCTGGCTGATGGGAGCGATCATTACGCTGGCCGTGACGGCGGTGATCCTGGGAGGAATCCGGTCCATCTCCAAAGTAGCGGAGGCGCTGGTGCCCTTTATGGCGATCGCCTATGTGCTGGGAGCGCTGGCGGTGCTGGCTGCGAATTATGAAGCGATACCGGGAGCTTTCCGGACCATTTTTGTCAGCGCATTTACTCCACAGGCAGCTCTGGGGGGAGCGGCCGGAACGGCCTCTGCGGCAGCGGTAATCACAGCCATGAGAACCGGAATTGCCCGGGGAGTCTATACCAATGAAGCGGGGCTTGGAAGTTCCCCCATTGTGGTTGCGGCGGCAAAGACAAAATCCTGTGTGCGGCAGGGACTGATCTCCATGACCAGTGTATTTTTTACTACGATTATAATCTGTACCATGACAGGAATTGTGGTGATTGCTTCCGGGCTTCTGGAGACTCCTGTGGACGGTGTTCTGCTGGATGGAGGAAAACTGTCAAATGCGGCATTTAACCAGGGACTGCCCGGCAATATGGGCATGTATATGGTGACGATCGGGTTGATTTTCTTCTCTTTTACTACGATCATCGGATGGAATTATTACGGGGAGCGGTGTCTCGTCTATCTGACCGGGGGCGTGCGCTGGAATAATCTGTATAAAGTTCTCTATATCGGCTGTATTGCCGCCGCGCCGTTTTTGTCTCTGGAACCGATCTGGATCCTGGCAGATATCACAAACGCCCTGATGGCTTTTCCGAATCTGATCGGAATACTGGGGCTGAGTCCGGTGGTGATTTATGAGACGAGGAAGTTTTTTGCGGATTTGAAAAAGTGAGGCAGATGAATATGAACTACGATATAAAAATGGTTGCGGTTGATATAGATGGAACCTTCGTCCGCTCTGATTATACTTATGACAAACCGAGGTTTCAGCGTATTCTCTCCAGGATGGAGGAGGCTGGCTGCCATTTTGTGGTTGCAAGTGGAAATCAGTATTATCAGCTTAGGGATTTATTTCCGGGATATGAGGATAAACTGTCTTTTGTGGCAGAAAATGGGGCGTTTGTCAAAGATCAAAAGGAGCTGATCTTTGCAGCAGATATGCCGAAAGAAACCGTAGATACGGTGATTGACATCTGCCGGGAATATCCTGAGGTATGGAATGTACTGTGTGGAGTGAAAAGCGCTTATTGCCAGAGGGGAACCGTAAGCCAGGAGTTCTTTGAACTTACTTCTCACTATTATCATCGCCTGGAGTGGGTCGATGATTTTAAGAAAGTAGAAGATCAGATTTTGAAATTTGCTCCTTCCGTACCAGAAGAAAAGACATATTTTTATTATGATATCTTTCGTGAACGGCTGAGTGGAAAGGCAGAGCCTACCACCAGCGGACACGGCTCTGTTGATCTGATCGTGCCGGGATGCCATAAAGCATCCGGACTGAAACGGTGGAATATTTTACCCGAACAATGTGCAGCTTTTGGCGATGGAGGAAATGATATTGAAATGCTAAATTACTGCGGTTTTAGTTATGCAATGGAAAATGCCCCTCTGAATGTAAAGGCGGCAGCAAAATATGTATGCCCGTCGAATGAAGAAGATGGCGTGCTGGTGGCTTTAGAAGAACTTTTCGGGTGAAAATATCTTTGGGAACCCTTGAAAAACCTGGGTTTTTGGAGTTTTTTCAAAAATCTGAAAATTTTATGCAAAAAAAGTTAAAAAAGGGGTTGACTTTTTCGACAGTCGATTATATAATAATCAAGCAGGTTGGCGATAGGCCAACAGCAAAAATTAAAAAATGGAATCTTAGCTCAGCTGGGAGAGCATCTGCCTTACAAGCAGAGGGTCACAGGTTCGA
>URYM01000104.1 GCA_900552095.1 uncultured Blautia sp.
ACGAGATCTAGTACGGTCTCGTGGGCTCGGAGATGTGTATAAGAGACAGATGTGAATTTGACAATTCAGAATGGAACCCTGAAGAGCAGCCGGCCTGCTCTGAAAAGCGGCGGGATTACGATGCTTTATAATAATGGAAGCCTTACGCTGGACAAGGTAACGGCTGCAGTACCGGGGGCTTCCTATGGAATTGTCACAAATGGAACCAAGAAAGAGAATAAGATTACGCTGAAGGATTCTGTTCTGGATGTTTCAGAGGGTTTTGGAATTTATTTCCCCAGCAGCGGATCTGTGAAGATCGAAAACTCTGTAATTAAGGCGAAAGAGGGCGGAGTACAGATCTGTGCGGGCAGCCTTGCGGTAACTGGTGAAAAAACGCAGATCACAGTAACGGGAGATCCGCAGCCCAAGACAGAGGGAGATGGTGCGATTGTGGATGGAGCGGCCATTTCTGTTGTAGAGCGGGATGGTTATCAGGATCTGGGTGTTATAAAGATTGAGGCAGGTACCTTCAGCGCGGCAGACTCTTCCGAGGCAGTGAAAGCCTACAGATTCAATAGTACAGATAAGACCGAAGAGGAGTGGGCCGAGGCCGGAGAATATGTGGAAGTTGCAGGCGGAACCTTCAGTTCTAAGGTGCCGGAAAAACTTTGTGCAGATGGATTTGCGGTGAAAGAAAATGCGGATGGTTCTTTTACCGTGGAGGCAGAAAATAAAGAAAATGCGGAAGCTAAAATTGGAGAGAAATACTACCCTACGCTGCAGGAGGCAATTGATTCTGCGGGAAATGGTGATAAGGTGGAGCTTTTAAAGGATATGGAAGTCTCCTCTAAATTTCTTAAGGTCAATAAGAGTATTACGTTAGATCTGGGCGGCCATACGATTGCGAACAAAATAGAGAATTATGGTGTAGTTGTGATGAGCGGGGCCGAAGCAACCATACAGAACGGTACGATTCAATCCCATCCCGCTGGAACTTTTGCGGCTGTTTATGTACAGCAGGCAAAGGCAGTGACGAAAGATCTGACGATTGATGCAAAAAGAGGATTTGCAGTCGGGAATAATCAGTCCAGTGGTATTTACTGGGGAACCCTGATTGCAGAAGAGGGTACGGTTGTAACAGCATCAGAGACAGGAATTGTAGCAGTTGGTCCCTATCAGGATAAGGATCTGCCTCTTGCGGAGACCGCTCAGCTTACCCGGGTGGAAATTAATGGCGGAAGGATTGAAGCCGCAGGAGCTGCCATTACAGGAAATGGAAATTATCATGGAACAGAAATTATTGTTAACGGCGGAGAATTGAAAAATACAAAGGGAGACTGTGCGGCAGTTTATCATCCCCAGTCCGGAACGCTAACTCTGAATGGAGGAACGATTGTGGGCGGCACCGGCGTGCAGATGTGTTCCGGAAAACTGGTTGTTCCGGAAAACAGTACAGCAAAGATTCAGGCAACAAGTGAGGATAAGCGTGCAGAGAAGACGGAAGGAGACGGCGATATTCTGGACGGTGCGGCGGTTTCTGTTGTCAGCAGGGAATATCCCGGCGGAGCTCCTGTTGTAGATATTAAAGGCGGAGCATTTAATTCTGCTAAGGGAGAGTCTGTTCTTGACTATAAATGGAAAGATAAGACAGCTTCCGAGTGGGCTGAGGCCGGAGAATATGTGGAAGTTGCAGGAGGAACCTTCAGTTCTAAAGTACCCGGGGATCTCTGTGCAGAAAACTACAACCCGGTAGAGGTCAAGGATGCAGACGGGAATATCACCTACGGCGTAGCGGATGAGGTGAAGATAGATTTCCTGGGCGGTTCCCTGAGAATGGATTATAAAAAGGTGGATGGTTCTTATGATTTCACCAAAACCAGTCTGCGGTTCGGCTATCAGATCCAACTGCCGGAGGGAGCGGTGCTGGAGAGCTGGAAGTGGGATTATGGAACTTCAGAGGAGAATCTTTTCCTGACAGTAAAGGGAGAAAATAAAGTTCCCCAGGCGGATGGCTCTTTTGTCAGCAACCTGGTTCTGACAGATGCGCCGGTAGATAAATATGATACCCTTGTTTACACAGCTCTCTCCGTTACTTATAAAAAGGATGGACAGACCATTACGGTTACCGATAAGACAGAATCCCGTTCTGTGAAGGCGGTAGCAGAGGCAATCGTAAATGCTCCGAATGCTACAGAGGCAGAAAAAGAGTATGCACGAGGGCTTCTGAATGCCTTTAACAAGAATGGCTGGACCGGTTACTATTAAGAGAGGAGAGAGATGGAAGCAGCAGAAAAGATGCAGGGAAGAATTTCTGCATCTTTTCTGCTCTTCCTGGTTTTTGTCTGCAGCCCAGGTAGATGTCTGGAGTATGCGGAAAGGATAAAAGGATGAAGAAATCAAAAATTATAATCATTGTTCTGATGGTTCTTGTGGTGGCGGCGATGGCGGGAACTGCCGTTTACTGGGTCTGGAATAACCGGGATGGCGCACCTTCACAGGAGTCGTCCCAGAAGGAAGACAAAGAGAAAAAGGAGCCGGATCAGGAGATAACGGCGGAGAAACAGGGAAGTCAGGACGCTCAGGATGTTCCAGATAGCTCCGGGGAAAAAGAAGGAGCAGAGGGCGGTGAGGCGGAGGCGGTTTCCCCTCAGGAAATGCAGCAGTCCGGCCAGAACAGTGCAGACAATGAAGTAGACAGCAGTACACTGTTTGGCGGCTCCGGAACCTCCGGCATCCAGGGCTCAGATTCCGGGACTTCCGGAAATACTTCCGGCGGTCAGGGCGGCAGTACTTCAGGCGGAGCAGGCGGAAGCCAGCAGAATCCGGGAGATAATGATTCGGAAATGCCGGACGGCGGAACCGGGGAAGAGCCTTCAGGAAAACCTTCCCAGCCGGAAGAAGAAGGAAGCTGGACCGGTTACTATTAAGAGGAATGTATGGATGGAGGAACAGAAATTTACGGTACGCATGGCCGGTCTTCCCATAGAGATAAGAAGCCGGATGGAATTTACCCGCAGTTTGTGCCGGGATTATGAGATTCCGGAAGAGCAGGCGGTCTTTACAGCGGCTTCCTCAGAGGAAGATTTGAGGAAGGAGCAGCTTCGCAGTCCGGAATATGATCTGGATTATCTGGAGAGTCTGTGTATTCAGAGAAAGATTGCAGAACGGCTTCCGGGATATGGGTGTCTGCTTTGCCATGGTGCGGCGATTACTTTTGAAGGGCTGGGCTATCTTTTTACAGCGCCCAGCGGAACGGGAAAGTCAACGCATATCCGGCTGTGGAGGCAGTTTCTGGGGGAAGCGGCGGATATTGTAAATGGAGATAAGCCTTTTTTATCTGTGGAAGAGGGAAAGGTTTTTGTGTGGGGCAGTCCCTGGGCGGGAAAAGAGAACTGGCAGAAGAACAGAAAGGCTCCCCTTCATGGAATCTGTCTGTTGAAGCAGGGGCAGAAAAATAAGATTTGCAGGCTGCAGCCCTGGGAAAGTCTGCCGGGACTGCTTTCGCAGATCTACATGCCGGAGAACCGGGAAATGGCGGGAAGGACACTGGAACTTCTGGATTCTTTGCTGCGGCAGGTTCCGGTATATCGGCTGGAATGTGATATTTCGGCTCAGGCGGTGCAGACCGGTTTCGAGGCGATGACAGGAAAAATTTTCAGGACACAGGAGAGAGAGCGATGAGAATCAAAGACGGTTTTGTAATGAGGGAAGTAGCAGGACAGACGATGGTGATTGCCACGGGAGAAGCAAGCAGGAACTTTCATGGTATGATAAAGCTGAACAGCACCGGAAAAATGATCTGGGAAGGGCTCATGCAGGGGCTTTCCCGGCAGGAGATCACAGAGCGGATCACAGAGACCTGCGATGCGGAACCCGGTCAGGTGCAGGAAGATGTGGGAGCCTTTCTGGAAAAAATGGAAAAAGCCGGATTTCTTGCACAATGAAGCATAAAATAGAGGAAATCCTGCAAAAGGAAGGCTGTCTGGTGACTACGACGGCAGGGGTCAGTATGTACCCTATGCTGCGGAACCGTCGGGATACGGTAGTGATCCGGCCCGCAGCCGGACGTCTCAAAAAGTATGATGTAGCGCTTTATAAAAGAGGAGAGAGTTACGTTCTCCACCGGGTGGTAAAGGTGCTTCCGGATGGGTATGTGATCTGCGGAGACAACTGCCTGAACCGGGAATATAATATTACAGAGGAAGATATTCTGGGGGTACTTACAGAATGTTACCGGGGGGAGAAAAAGTTGAATCTGGAGGGCTGGCCTTACCGGATTTATGTACGGCTCTGGTGCGCTGCCTATCCCTTGCGGTATGGGTGGAAGAAAGTGCGGATGATGGCGGGGAGGAGAAGAAAGTGAAGACAGCCGGATGGGTCTGGAAGACAGCGGGAAAACAGAAAAAGCTGGTTCTGGCAGCAGGGATTTTTCAGGGTCTGACAGCATTTGGCGGGATTATCTTTGCTCTCCTCATGCGCCGGGTCATTGATGCGGCGGCAGCCGGAAGGGGAGAAGATTTTCGTCAGAATCTGCTTTTTCTGTCAGGGCTTTTGCTTCTTCAGATACTGCTGCGGTGTGGTGTGCGCTTTTTTACGGAGGAGGCCAGGGCAGCGCTGGAAAATCAGTTTCGTCTGACCGTTTTCCGGGGGATTCTGGGCAAAGATTATCGGGAAACATCAGCATATCACACAGGAGAGCTGATGAACCGTATCACTGCAGACGCTTCTGCAGCAGCAGATACCCTGGTGACGCTGTTTCCATCTGCAGCGGATATGGCGGTGCGGATCGGCGGTGTTCTGGCGGTGATGGGGGCTCTGGCTCCCTGGCTGGCGCTCTTCCTTTTCCTGGGCGGCATTTTCCTGGCGGCACTTTCCATTTTGCCCCGGAAATGGATGAAGCGGGCGCACCACAGGGTACAGGAGGCAGACGGAAAGGTTCGCAGTTTTCTCCAGGAAAGCCTGGAGAATCTGTTGACAATCCGGGCTTTTGGATGTCAGGAGAAAATAGAATCCAGAGGAGCAGAGCAGATGAATGGGCATCGGAGGGTGCGCCGGCGCCGCAATCTGCTCTCCAATGGATTTGCCACGGGATTGAATGCTCTTTTCCAGTGTGCGTATTTGGCTGGATTTCTCTGGGGAACGTCGGGAATTCTGGCTCATACGGTATCTTACGGAACGCTCACGGCGGTTATGCAGCTGATCGGACAGCTGCAGGCTCCTTTTGTGAATCTAGGAGGAGCCGTTCCAAAGCTGGGGGCGCTCTCGGCAAGTGCAGAGCGGATGATGGAACTGACGGAAGGATCCCGGGACATTTCTTCGCGTGCGGAGGGAGTGCAGGAAGTCTATAAAAAGATGGATGCCCTCTGCTTTTCTCACGTTTTTTTTCGATATAAAGAGGGAGAAAGACAGGTTTTAAAAGATCTTTCCTTTTCGCTTCCGAAAGGTACGATGGCAGCGATCGTGGGGAAAAGCGGGATTGGGAAGAGTACGGTGATGAAACTGATCCTTTCTGTCTATCGGCCGGAGGAAGGCGAGATTTTTCTTGATATGGGGCAGGATAAGCTTCCGATCCGACAGGTTCCGGAAGGATTTTTTGCCTATGTACCCCAGGGAAACGGCCTTATGAGCGGAACCATAGGGGAGGTGGTCAGCTTTGCGGGAAAGGACGGCCAGATTGACGGGAAAAGAGTGAAGGAGGCCTGTCAGGCAGCCTGTGCCTGGGATTTTATCTGTGCACTGCCAGGCGGGATGGAAGCCAGGATTGGTGAGAGGGGAGCAGGCCTCTCCGAAGGACAGATGCAGCGCCTGGCGGTGGCCCGGGCAGTATACAGCGGCTGTCCGGTACTTCTGCTGGATGAGGCGACTTCGGCGCTTGATCCGGCTACGGAAAAAGAACTGATCAGAAATCTGAAAAATCTTCCGGGGCGGACGGTTTTCCTTATTACGCACCGGAGAGAAGCCTGGGAAATGTGTGACAGGATTCTGGAACAGAAGGAAGGGGAGATACAGTGAGTGAAGAGACAGGGATTTCTGTAGAAACAGGAAAGGAGATGATCCTCCTTCTGCGGGACGGTGCAGCGATCGGGGAGGGGAAGCTTCCGGGACGGCGGGAGAGCTTTCACAGCTGGGAGAAGCTTTACCGTCTTGCAGGAAGAAACAGCGTGGAGGCGGCAGCCTGGCTGGGAGCAAAGAGGTATCAGGAGGAGATGCCGGAGGCGGTGCGGACATCCTGGAAGAAGGACAGTGACCGGACACTGCTGCGGCAGCTGCATTTTGATACGGAGAGGGAAGAGATTCTGAAAGAGCTGGAAAAAGAAGGAATCTCTTATCCTGTCTCTTATACACATCTGACGCTGCCGACGATCT
>URYM01000105.1 GCA_900552095.1 uncultured Blautia sp.
CTCGTGGGCTCGGAGATGTGTATAAGAGACAGTCCTGACACAGATCCATAATCGGCCCGATAAATTCTGTGGTCACCATAATTTCCGCTGCCACCATGGGCTCTTCCATATATTCAATCTCTGAAGGATCCGGAAGGTTGGTGGGATTTGTCAGATCGATCACCTCTCCGTCTGTCTTATGCACTTTATAGATAACGCTGGGCGCCGTCGTGATAAGATCCAGATTGTACTCTCTCTCCAGTCTTTCCTGGATGATCTCCAGATGGAGAAGCCCCAGAAAACCGCAGCGGAATCCAAATCCCAGCGCTACGGACGTTTCCGGCTCATAGAAGAGAGACGCATCATTTAACTGCAGCTTCTCCAGCGCATCCCTAAGATCTCCATACTTGGATCCATCCGCCGGATAAAGCCCGCAGTATACCATGGGATTTACTTTTTTATAGCCCGGAAGAGGCTCCCTGCAGGGATTCCTGCTGTCTGTCACGGTATCTCCCACCCGGGTATCCTGCACATTTTTAATGCTGGCCGTAATGTAACCTACCATACCGGCGGAGAGTTCCTCACAGGGAATGAACTGCCCGGCTCCAAAGTATCCCACTTCCACAGCCTCAAAAGACGCCCCGGTAGCCATCATTTTGATCGGCGTTCCCCTGGAGACGCGTCCCTCCTTAATACGGCAGAATACGATCACTCCTTTATACGGATCGTACAGGGAGTCAAAAATCAGCGCCTGAAGAGGCGCGTCCGGATCTCCCTGGGGCGCCGGTATTTTCTCCACGATCTGCTCCAGCACCTGGTCGATATTCAACCCCATTTTGGCTGAAATCAAGGGGGCATCCTCCGCCTCGATCCCGATTACATCCTCAATCTCCGCTTTCACCCGCTCCGGATCTGCGCTGGGCAGATCAATCTTATTGATCACCGGCATCACATCCAGATCATGATCCAGTGCCAGATATACATTGGCCAGTGTCTGCGCCTCAATGCCCTGGGCTGCATCTACCACCAGAATCGCCCCGTCGCAGGCTGCCAGGCTCCGGGAAACTTCATAATTAAAGTCTACATGTCCCGGGGTATCGATCAGATTGAAAATATATTCTTCCCCGTCCTTTGCCTTATAGACGATCCGTACGGTCTGTGCCTTTATGGTAATTCCCCGCTCCCGCTCCAGATCCATATTATCCAGCACCTGAGACTGCATTTCCCGCTCTGTCAAAAGTCCTGTTTTCTCTATGATCCGGTCAGCCAGGGTAGACTTTCCGTGATCAATATGCGCAATAATGCAAAAATTACGAATTTTGCTCTGATCCATTGCCGCCATCTATCTTTCCTCCTGTTCGGGATCACTCCCGCCTTCTCTTAATCCGTATACTATCCGGGGCAATGATACCATATTTTTGTCTTTTTGTCATGTCCCTTTTAGTACTTTATTTAAAATCACCGCAAAGGGTTCCATCGCATTTTTCGCCTCCTCCAGCGTATTCGTCTGCGCTCCCACCTCCAGAAGCAGCGACTTGGGACGTACGTGAAGGTTATAGCGGTAGCATTTCAGATAAACGCATCTTGTCAGGTCAGGATAATATTGAGCCGCCTCATATTCCAGCCGGAAAGAGAAGGCCAGATTATCCGCGATATACGGATTGTAGAGATACTCGATCGGCCCGTTCGTCCTGCTTTTAGACAGGCCGTTAAAGAACATGATCCGGGCGGTGGGCTTGCCGTTCACCTCTGTCACCAGGCGCACATCCTCCCGCACACCATCCCGGTGAAGGTCGATCACTACTTCGATGGAGGGATTTTCTGCCAGCACCTGTTCCACCTTCTCCAGCGCATAATCGTAGGCCGCGCTCCTGTCCCATACGCCGTCTACCAGATCAAAAGTATCCCGCATATGGATCACCTGATACCCGTATTCTTCTGTCAGGATCTGTTCCAGATAATCTCCCACTGCCACCACAGAAGTGGACGGATCTCCTTCTACAGAATCCGCAAATCCTTCCTGCGAATGACTGTGGTAGATCAGAATCTGAGGTGCTGAATTATCCTGTTTCATCGTCAGATCTTTTCCCAGGAGGCTGTCAAGATTCAGCTCCTCCCGGGTGATCGTAGTTGTGGGATCCAGAACAAAAAAATTATTCAGAAGATAATCAAAATCCTGCATTTTTTCCAGGGACAGCACGGCCTGCTGTTCCGGCAGGGTAAAGGCCGCCTCCAGCGGCTTCTCACCGTCTTCTGTGTCTTCCGCGTCTTCTGT
Source organism: uncultured Blautia sp. (assembly GCA_900552095.1). Lineage (GTDB taxonomy): Bacteria > Bacillota > Clostridia > Lachnospirales > Lachnospiraceae > Egerieimonas. The sequence continues at coordinate 2,255 of URYM01000105.1, forward strand.
ATCTTCTGCGTCCGTCTCCTCCGGTGCCGGCGCAGGAGCTGTCTCTCCACTCTCCCTCAGGCGCTCTGCGATAGACTTGTGTGTCGCCTCCTCGATTGCTTCCCAGGTAGACTCATCCTCCAGGCAGACCGTCTCCTCCCCGGCCCGAATATAATTCCAGCAGGCAAGAGAATCCTCCACCAGCCGTCCGGCTCTCTCCCAGAATGACCCTTCCTCCCGCTCCGGATCATAATAAATCCTGGGGACATACGCCTGGAGAGCCTTGTCCTCAATCCGCTCCCAGGCATTTGCCAGCAGCAGCTTCCCCCGGACAAAATGATCCTGCCCGAGCAGCATCACTCCCCCCGCCAGCAGAAGCGCTCCGAAAGCTGCCCCCGCCGCCGGCAGGATCCCGACCTTTCTCTTCCCCATCCTATCACCTCATAAAACTATATGAGGCGCCCCGTTGTCTTATACCTGGCGCAGTGCCAGATTGATCCCTTCCGCTACAATTCCGCTTAAAATTTCAAGCGCTTCATCCACATCTTTTGGCGTCACGAACATTCTCTGCAGCCCCGGAGTAATCAGTTCCGCCAGAAATTCCTCTATCTCCGACTCTTCCAGTGTCTCTAACAGCTGAGACACTGCATCGTGCACAATGCTGGCCGCATCCACTACGGTGGGAACACCGATTCCGATCACCGGAACCCCCAGAGTTTCCCGGGAAATCCCGGAGCGGAAATTCATCACGCCGGATCCAGGACTGATCCCCGTATCCGTCAGCTGGACCGTGCAGTTCAGCCTCCGGATACTGCGGGCTGCCAGCGCATCTATCGCCAGAACGATATCCGGCTGCGTCTCCCCGACAATCCCCTTTAAAATCTCAACCGTCTCCATCCCCGTCTGGGCCATAACCCCGGGCGCAATACTGCTGACCATACAGGAAGGACCGTCCTCTAATCCGCTGTTCCCGTATTCCTTCACCACATGCCGGGTGATCTGGAGTTTCTGGATCACCAGAGGCCCCAGCGCATCCGGGGTAACCTCCCGGTTCCCCAGCCCCACAGCCAGAATCGACAGATCCCCCTTTCTTTTCGGCAGCATCCGCCTTAAGTGCCCGGCCAGAATTTCGGCTGCCTTCTCCTGCACTTTTTCTTCCGCCGTCACCAGGTCCGGCGCCTCCACCGTGATATACCTGCCGCAGGGCTTTTCCATCACTCTGGCCCCGTGCTCCGTTTGAATCTCCACCAGAGTCGTGCAGATGTCGCCGGGGTCTTCTTTTCGCCTCTTCAGCACGACCCCCTCAATTTCCACATTATCTTTTTCAAATTTTTCCCGGCTCTCCAGGGCCAGATCTGTCCGTATTTTACAGCTGCCGATCATTCCAGTCTCCTTTTCCTGCTTTTTTACTATTTTTTGCATTTTCCCGGGAAATATGTATTGACAAAACACCCTTTTTCGCCTATCATAAATAAGTGTGTTTACACCGGATTTTTTTCCGTGTCTTATCTGGTGTGAGCAGTCAACTGGAATAAGAATTAAGAAGAAAATCATTTGGAGGTGTACGAATTGGCTAACATTAAATCCGCTAAAAAAAGAATCCTGGTAAACAGAACCAAGGCAGCAAGAAATAAATCCATCAAATCCGCAGTGAAAACCGCAGTGAAAAAGGTTGATGCAGCTGTTGCTCTGAAAGATAAAGAGGCAGCAAGCAGCGCATTAGTAGAAGCAATCTCTACCATCGACAAGGCGGCTTCCAAAGGCGTATATCATAAAAATACTGCAGCCAGAAAAGTTTCCCGCTTATCCAAGGCTGTAAACACTATCGCATAAGAAATCGAATTTTTTATCTGGAAACGACCGTACCGTCAGCGGTCGTTTCTTTTTATCTCAAAAATTTTCAGCTTTGCACAACAAGGAGGATCAGCCATGGATCAGACTATTTTCCAGCAGAAACTAAAAGATCTCGTCATTCTGGGCAGTCAGAACAAAAAACAGCTTCACCGCGAAGTCATCGAATCCTTTTTTCAGGAGGACGGTTTACGCGCAGATCAGCTGGATCTCGTCTTTGACTATCTGCGCTCTCAGGGGATTCGGGTCATGGGCGCATCCCCCTCTCCTTCTTCTCTGCCTCCCCTGTCTTCCGGAGAAACCCCCGGCGAACCTGCCGCCCTCTCACCGGAAGATGAGCGGACGCTGAAGGAATACCAGGAACTCTTCTCCTCCCGGCCTGCACTCACCCCCGGGGAAAAGGAGCAGCTTTTCCGGGATGCCCGGGAAGGCGCTGCCAATGCGCGGCAGAAACTGGCCGAAGCGTATCTCCCTCTGATAGTGGAACTGTCCTGTGCCTTCCCCTCGGCCATTTCCCTGCAGGATAAGATCCAGGAAGGAAGCCTGGGGCTCTGGATGGCTCTGGAAAAGGATCTTCCCGCAGAAAACCCGGAAGAATATCTCCGGACCGCCGTGTCCGAATCCATTTCCTCTCTCCTGGCTTCAGAAAATCGCCAGAAGCAGGAGGACAATTATCTGGTGGAACGGGTCCGCTCTTTAGAAGCCCGGGTCCGCGAACTGACGGAAGATGAGGAAATTAAGTATTCTGTGGAAGAACTCTCCGCCTTTCTTGATATGGATGCGGAGGAAATCCAGGATATTCTGAAATTAACCGGAGAGAACTGAAAAGAAAAACGATGGCTTTGATCTTACTTTCAAAACCATCGTTTTTTTCGCCTTATCCGTTCTGCATGCTGTATTTCACAATCAGAAGCTCCACGCTCAGCACATCTCCCAGTTTTCCGGTCTTAACGTCTTCCTCCGCCTGGGTGAAATCCTCCTCGGCCTGCTTTAACATTTCTTTTGTATAATTTCTGGCCAGTCCAAGACAATTGCGCACCACAAATCCCTGAATTCCCAGCGCCGCGGCAATCCCTGCCTGATCCATCCCCTCTCCCGCCAGTTCTTTCACCTGCAAAAGCTGCCGGAACTGTCTGGCGATCAGAAACAGGATCCTCATAGGCGGTTCCTTCAGGGCCAGAAGATCATAGTAAAGATCCAGCGCCTTTTTCTGATTGCGTTCCGTCACCGCCCGAACCATATCAAAAATCTTATTCGTCGTTCTCACGGTGCAGACTGCCCGGATATCCTCCTCTGTGATGATCTCACGCCCCATGGTATAACAGAGAAGTTTGTCCACCTCCCTCTCGATATTGCTCATGTCATTTCCCGTGTGAAGCAGCAAAAGTTCCATATCTTTCTGGGTAATCTTTTTTCCTTCCCGCTTCAGCATTCCAAGGATCCAGCGGGTCAGTGTCCGGTCGTCCTGAACGCCAAACTCCACAATCCTTCCCAGTTTTTTCACTGTCTTATACAGTTTTCCCCTCTTATCCGCCTCCTGTTCCACAAAGAGCAGATAGAGATACTCCGGAATCCTCTCCAGATAATCTGCCAGATCACCGCAGCTGTTTTTAAAAAAACCGGTATCCTCCAGCACGATCATCCGGCGCTCGGCAAAAAAGGGCATCGTCTCTCCCAGGCTTATAATTTCCCGGACATCCTGTCCCTTTCCCTGAAATCTGGAAAGATTCATCGTATCTCCTTCGGGCATCAGTGCCTGTATCAGCTTATCCCGATACTGAAGCTTCAGGTAATCCTCCGAGCCGGTAAAAAGATAGATCTGTTTCCATTCTCCCGTCTTTATATCTTCGATCACACGTTTCATTCTCTCTCCTCTTTTCCGGTTCCAGGCCGCTCATCTTTTCACTTCTCATATTTTTTTATTATATCCCATTTCTTTCTCCCCCTCAATCCCTTTCCTCAATTTTTACTGTCCCCCTGCCATTTCCGCTTCCATTGCCCCATTCTGAAGACGGATCCTCACTGCGCCCAGCTCCTGCGTTCCCAGCGTATGGCTCCCGGACTCCCGGACACGCTGCAGAAAGTCCGGCGAAGGATGACCGTAAGGATTATCTGCGCCGCTGGAAACCAGGGTCAGCTCCGGTCTGACTTCCGAGAGAAACTCTTCTCCCGCTGTCTCTTATACACATCTCCGAGGCCCACGAGACCGTACTAGATCTC
>URYM01000106.1 GCA_900552095.1 uncultured Blautia sp.
ACGAGATCTAGTACGGTCTCGTGGGCTCGGAGATGTGTATAAGAGACAGGGAGAAAGCCGGGGAGAGATAAAAACTTTAGAGAGGAGAGAACAGGATTATGAAGAGACTTTGGAAGCCAGGGTGGGAGGGGAAGTATTTGAGATTCCGCTTCAGGTATCGGCGCAGGTATATGAGCCGGGGAAAATAGAAGAGTATCTTGAGGAGGCGGAGGAGAGACTGGATCGGGATATTCTGAAGGGAAACACCTCTCTCAGCCAGGTAACAGGGGACTTGTATTTGCCGGAACAGGTGGAAGGACTTCCGGTTACGGTTTCCTGGTATACGGATCATCCGGAAATTCTGGACTGGACCGGCCGGGTGGAGAGATCTGAGCAGAAACAGCAGGTCCTTCTGCAGGCAGAACTTATCTGTCAGGAAGAAAAGAGGCAGAAAACCTGGGAAGTTACCGTTCTTCCGGCTGAAAAGGCAGAAGGGATCGATGGACGTCTGAAAGAAGAAGCGGAAAAGGGGCAGGAGAATAAGACAGGAAATACTCTTTTGCTTCCGGAGTCTTACGAGGGTCAGAAGGTGGAATGGAGACGGCCGGAGGAGGGAACAGCTGTTGCAGTTTTCGGAATAGCCGTTCTCCTGGGGATTCTTTTGATGGCATCGGGATTACAGGAGAGAAAAAAAGAACAGGAGATGAGGGAGCGGCAGATGATGGCAGATTACCCGGAGATAGTAAATCAGCTTGCGCTGCTGCTCAGTGCCGGATTGTCCGCCCGGCGGGCATTTGCCCGGCTCTCTGCGGATTATCAGATGAGGAGGAAGCGGGGAGCCAAGGCGCGGTATGCTTATGATGCTCTGACGCTGTGCTGCCGGGAGATGGAACAGGGGGTGCCGGAGGCGGCAGCTTATGAGCATCTGGGCGGAAGCTGCCCTCTGGCCGCTTACAAAACGCTGGCGACTCTTCTGGTTCAGAATCTGCGAAAAGGCAACCGGCATCTTCTGGAACTGCTGGAACAGGAATCGGCGCAGGCTTTCGATGACAGAAAAAGGCAGGCAAAGATCCTGGGGGAAGAAGCGGGGACAAAACTTCTGTTTCCCATGATTCTTCTTCTTGGAATTATCTTCGTGATTATCCTGGTACCAGCCTGGATGTCCTTTGGCTTATAGAAGAAAACTGCGGAAAGGGGGTGATGAATATCGGAGAACTTCGCGCGTTTTGGGAAGAAGAGGATGCGGTAGGTGTGGTGGAAATCATACTGATTCTGGTGGTTTTGGTAGGACTGGTTATTATTTTCAAAAAGCAGCTGGTCAGCCTTGTGAACAGCCTGCTGTCTAAGATCACAAGTCAGAGTAACGGCATCTAAAAAATCCCGGAGAAAGGAGCGTATCTCATGGCAAAGAAAGGAAGCATTACAATTTATCTGTGTCTGATGCTGTCTGTGTTTCTTTTGCTTTTTCAGGTGATTTACCGGTCTGTCCGGATTGCCGGAGCGAGAACGCAGCTGTCTGTCGGAATTCACCAGAGTCTTTATTCAGTGTTTGCCCGGTATGATCCTGTACTTCTGGAGCAGTATGGGCTGCTGTTTGTGGATGGAAGTTTTGGCGGAGAAAAATTCAGGCAGGATTTGCTCTGCGACTGTATTTACCAGGGGATGAAAGAAGGTTCTGCAGCGGAAAGCGGATGGAAGAAGAATATCTGGGGACTGCGCATCGATCATGCGGGTCTGACGGGATATACGCTGGCGACGGATCGCAAAGGAGAAGCTTTTCGCCTGCAGGCGGTGGAAGTAATGAAAGAAAACCTGGGGAGCCAGGGGATACGCAGCCTTCTCGAACTTGTGGAAGGAGAGAGGGAAATTCTTGAGAATCAGGATGAGATTCATTCGGGGGAAGCGAATGAGGAAGTCCTGGAGAATTATGAGTCTGATCTGGAAGAATTAAAAAAGGAGCAGGAAGAAGAGGGAGAAGAACTGCAGACACCTGCAGAACCGGTGGAAAATCCGATTGACGTCATCCGTAAAATCTGGAAAAAGGGCGTTCTTGGACTGGTTGTAAAGGATCTGGAAAATCTTTCAGAGGAATCTTTTGAAAAACAGGAGCTGGTGTCCGGGCGAACACTGGAAAAAGGATTTGGCCTTCAGGTTTTGCCGGAAGAGAGGGGAATAACGGAAAAGCTGCTTTTTCAGGAATATCTGCTGGAGTATTTATCCTGTTATACAGATGAAGGCGCAGGAAACAGATATGAGCTGGAATATGTTCTGAAGGGGAAAGAAAAAGATGAGGAAAATTTAAAAGGAGTGGTCAGCCAGCTTCTGCTGATCAGAGAGGCATCTAACTTTGCGCATTTGCTCACGGATGGAAGTAAGCGGGCGCAGGCATCCGCGATGGCTGCTGCGATTTCAGCATCCATCGGACTTCCTGTGGCGAAGGGACTGATACAGAAAGCCCTGCAGGCATGCTGGGCTTTCGGGGAGAGTGTTCTGGATGTGCGGACGCTCCTGGATGGAGGAAAGGTTCCTTTGGTAAAAACAGAAGGATCCTGGCAGCTGGAACTGGATCAGCTGGTTCATCTGGCAGACGGGCTGGACAGTCTCAGGAAGGAGCAGGAAGAGGGGCTGGATTACAGAGGATATTTAAGGATTCTGCTTTTGGCGGTGAATGAAGAAAAACAGGTGATGCGGGGAATGGATATGGTGGAATATGGTATGCGGGAAAGGGAAGGAAAGGAATCTTTCAGGCTGGATCACTGTATTGGACAGCTGGAGGCGCAGGCAGAGGCAGAAGGCGGAGGAATCCGGCTGTCTGTATCCCGCGGTTATGGATATGGAGAAACTTAAGGGAAGGGAGGTACAAAAGCATGCTTTTTCCGGAGCAGCACAGATATGCAAAAAGAAAACCGAGAACACGCTCTCTTCGGAAGAAACCGGTCTGTGCAGCCCCGATGAGCAGGCCGGAGAAAGCTTCGGAAAAAGTATGTTTTTGTGCTTCTCTTTTCAGGGGAAGCCTGACGGTGGAGGCGGCGGCAGCGCTGCCGCTCTTTTTCCTGGCGCTTCTTATGCTGATCGGTATGCTGAATATTTATGCGGTACAGGCCAGGGTGAGCCTTTCTCTGGATTCCAGTGCGAGAAAGCTGGGAATGTATGCGTATACAGCCGGGGAGGAGAAGGGAACCCTGACGGATGCGGCCTGTCAGGCCTATGCGGCCGGCAGGCTGAAGATGCCGCGAGGATGCGGGAATCTGCGGTTTGAGGGAGATACCTGGGATGGAAGCAGGATAAAGCTGAAGATCCGGTATGAATATCGTCTGCCGGTGGGATTTTTTAAGACGCCGCCGATACCGCTTTATAATCAGGCAGAGGTACATGCCTGGGTGGGTTATCAGGGAGATCTGCCGGAAGGACCGGGAGAGGAAGAGGCAGAAGAGATGGTTTTCATTACGGAGAATCAGAGTGTTTATCACACAGACAGGAACTGTACGTATTTACAGCTGACTGTCTATCAGGCAAACAGAAGCCAGGTGGAGGAGCTGAGGAATGAACAGGGCGGAAGGTATCATGCCTGTGAAAAATGCGGAGGAGGAGGGGCATGTGTCTATCTCTCTCCCCAGGGAGAAGCATATCACAGTTCCCGGGACTGCAGTGGTCTTACACGGCATGTGGAAATGGTAAAAAAATCAGAAGTGGCACATAAGGGAGAATGTTCCCGATGTGCCGGGAGGTGATCATGATAGGGACAGCCTGTATTTTTTTCTTTCTGGGAATCCATACCTGGGAAGATGTGCGAAAACGGGAAATTTCAGTGAAAAAAATGATTTGTTTTGGGATTCTGGGGATCGGATATTTGATTTTCTTTCGGAAACCTGTTTTGGGTGAGCTGCTCTGCAGTCTGCTTCCGGGAATGCTGCTGCTCCTTCTGGGGAGGATTACTTCTCAGGCTGTGGGATACGGGGATGGATGGGTTATCCTGATTCTGGGACTTTTCCTTGCTCCGGCAGAACTTCTCGGAATCCTGGGACTGGCCTCTGCTCTGGCAGGAATATGGGCGCTGTATCTGGTGGTGCGAAAGAGAAAGGATCAGGAAATCCCCTTTCTTCCGTTTTTGCTGTTGGGATTTGCGGGAGGAGTACTGTTATGAGAGAAAAAGCAAAAGGAAGCTTTACAGCAGAAGCGGCGCTTCTGCAGGGAATTCTTTTATGGATTTTCTTTCTTGTGATCGGAGTGTACTGGTACTGTCATAATCAGATCTGGTTTACCGCGGCAGCCTGTGAGGCGGCAGCGGCGGGAAGTATGGAAGCTTCCTGGAACCGGGAGGGGACAGAGGGGATAATCCGGGATAAGATTTCCCAGATCCGGGAGAATCAGGCCTTTTCTGCGGAGGGGCTTTCTCTGGAAAAACAGGTGGGAAAGACAAAGATAGGGATCAGATGCAGCGGGGAGAACAGCGCTGTTTTGGGAGGATGGAAAGGGAGATTTGAAGTGGAACAGTTTTCAGAAGTGGTAAGACCGGCGGAACATATCCGAAGGGTAAATGCGATCCGGAAAGGGAAGAAATAAGGAGACAGGGGGATGGAAGTTAGTTACAAAAGGGATATGAATCATACTTACCTGATTCTTCAGGGCGGGGAAAAAGTGGATACCTCAGCATATCCTGTGCGTATGATGCTGTCAAACCAGTGGGAAACTTTTCTGCCCTGTACGATACAGGGGATGGATAATCAGGTCTTTTTCTATTATGACATCACTTCAAGACAGTCACTTTCCAGTCTGTATGAGACAGGGAAAGCGGATTACCGGAAATTGCGGGGGCTGGTGGAAGGCATTGTGAGCGGCCTTGATGAGGCGGAGGAGTATCTGCTGGATTCTTCCTGTATTCTTCTGGAACCGGAATATATTTATTGGGACGGACAAAGGGGAAAGTTTCAGTTCTGCTATTTTCCGGACACAAAGGAAGGCGGGAAGATAAAGGAGTTGACGGAGTATCTTCTGCCAAGGATTGATCACAGGGATCAGGAAGCAGTTGTTCTGGGATATGGGATGTACCGGAAAGCTATGGAAGAAAATTTTCAGGGGAAGCAGCTGAGGGAGCTGTTGTATCGGAAGGAAGAAAATGCGGAGAGCGGGGGAGAAGAAAAAGAAGCGGAGAGAATTTCGGAAGAAGAAAGGGAAGAAGAGGAATTTGACTGGTGGGAGGAGAAGCCGGAGGAAGAAAAGAGAGGCGGTCTTGCTGAAACGGCGCTTTTAGGGTGTATAGCCGCCGGGAGTCTTCTGTTGATCAGCCTCTGGGTTTTCTTTTGCCGGTGGAAGCAGCTGCAGGGATGGTTCTTGTGGATGCCCTGTGTTCTTGTGGGAACTGCCGGGATTACCGGTGCAGGGGTTCTCTGGAAAAGGAGGAAGGAGGAGCGGGAAGAAAGGGAGATCCGGGAGGTAATGGAGCAGACGGCGGCGCGGAGAAAAGCGGCCGGGCAGAGGAAAGAGAGAATAAAAGAGAAAAACGCAGAGCAGGAAACGATTCCGGAGAGGGAAGAGGGTGCGGATACCTGTCTGCTGTGTGAGCAGGTTCCCCAGGCGCAGCTGATCCCGGTGACAGAGGGAAAACTGGAAAATTTGATTCTTGACAGAGATCAGATGCTGATTGGAAAACTGGAAGGTGCGGCGGATCTTCAGATTAATGTGCCTACAGTCAGCCGTCTTCATGCCAGGATTGAGAAAAGGGAGGGAGAATATTACCTGCAGGATATGAACTCAAAAAATGGAACCCGGGTAAATCACAGGGAACTGGCCGGCGGGGAAAAATGTATGCTGAAGAATGGGGATCTGGTATCTTTTGCGGATATTTCCTATCACTTTCGCGTATGAATAGAAGCAGAAAGAGAAAAAAGGTGACGAGATGAATCTGTTGTGGGGCGGAATGATCCTGGTGGGAATTCTCTATGGTGCGGTAACGGGAAATCTGGGCGCGGTGACGGAAGCGGCAGTGGATTCGGCAAAAGAGGCGGTAAATTTATGTGTTGTGATGGCAGGGGTAACCTCGCTCTGGGTGGGACTTATGAAAATTGCGGAAAAATCGGGACTGATTCGCCAGATTACGGGGAAAATGGAACCTTTTCTGCATTTTCTCTTTCCTGAAATTCCCCGGGAACATCCTTCCTGGAAGTACATAGCATCAAATATCATAGCGAACATTCTGGGGCTTGGGTGGGCGGCCACTCCGGCGGGGCTTCGGGCAATGGAAGAGCTGGCGGTGCTGGAGGAGGAGCGGAGAAGCGGGAAGGCGGAAGGGCCTGTCCGGAAAAAAGGCGTTGCCGGAAATG
>URYM01000107.1 GCA_900552095.1 uncultured Blautia sp.
TAGTACGGTCTCGTGGGCTCGGAGATGTGTATAAGAGACAGCTGTATGGGAGGAGCCGGAACGAATGCTTCCTGGAAGGAGGGAAGCGCACAGTTGAAGAAATTTGTGAAAGAGACCGGGGAGAAAGTTCCGGCCAGAGAACTGGAGGAAATTCAGCTTCCATAAGCAGCAGAAAGAAGAAAACAGGCGGACGCCGGCACAGGAAAACCGAAGGGTTTTCTCTGTGCCGGCGCTTTCTGTATTGTCTTTTTGAACAAAAGCAGATATAATAGAGAAAAAATGTGTAGCAAAATAACAAGGAGGACACAGTATGCTGGAACAATCTTACTACCAGAATGCGGATAAGATTATTGAGTCTTATGGCGCCAGACCCAGTTCCCTGATCCCGGTACTGCAGGATATTCAGGGGATTTACCGTTATTTGCCGGGGGAATTACTTACTTATGTAGCACAGAAGATCGGGATTACGGAGGCCAAGGCGTACAGTGTGGCAACCTTCTATGAGAACTTTTCTTTTGAGGCAAAAGGAAAATATGTGATCAAGGTCTGCGACGGAACCGCATGTCATGTGAAAAAGTCCACACCGATTATCGAAGCGCTTTACAAAGAGCTGGGACTGAGCAGAAAAAAGCATACCACAGACGATATGATGTTTACCGTGGAGACGGTTTCCTGTTTGGGAGCCTGTGGTCTGGCTCCTACAATGATGGTAAATGAGGATGTGCACCCCGCCATGACGCCGGAGCGTGCACTGGAACTGATCCGCAGACTGAGGGAGGAAGGCGTATGAGAGTAGAGAGCAGAGAAACACTGGATAAATGCCGGGAAGAAGCCTGTCAGCAGGTCGCTTCCTATAACTGCCGTATTCTGGTCTGTTCCGGCACAGGCTGCGTAGCCACCGGATCGGAGAAAATTTATCAGAAAATGACGGAGATCTGCCGGGATCTTCCGGAGGTGACACTGGAGTTTGCCCCCCACGATGAAAAAGAGCATGTGGGGATCAAAAAGACAGGATGTCAGGGATTCTGTGAGCTGGGGCCGCTGGTTCGGATCCAGAAAGGCGGGGAAGTCATCCAGTACGTAAAAGTACAGGAGGAGGACTGTCAGGAGATTGTGGAACGCACCGTTCTGGGCGGGGAGGTTTTGGAGAGACTTCTCTACAAAAAAGGAGAGAAGGCCTACATACATCCGGAAGAGATTCCCTTTATCGCAAAACAGACCAGGATTGTTCTGGAAAACTGCGGAAGATTTGATTCAGAGTCTCTGGATGAATATCTGGCTTCCGGCGGTTTTCAGGCGCTGGAAAAAGCTTTGTTTACCATGACACCGGAAGAAGTGGTGGATGTGGTGGATCAGTCAGGATTAAGAGGACGGGGCGGCGGAGGTTTTCCCTGCGGAAGAAAGTGGAAGCAGGTGATCCGCCAGAAAGAGAAAATGCGTTTTGTAGTCTGCAATGGAGACGAAGGGGATCCGGGAGCATTTATGGATGGCTCGGTGATGGAGGGAGATCCTTATAAACTGCTGGAGGGAATGATTCTGGCCGGCTATGCGGTGGGATCTTCGGAAGGCTATATCTATGTGCGGGCAGAATATCCCCTGTCTGTGGCTCGTCTGCGCCATGCGATTGGGGAGCTGGAGGAGAGAGGACTTCTGGGTAATTCTATTCTGGGAACAGACTTTTCCTTCCACATGCATATTAACCGGGGAGCGGGAGCCTTTGTCTGCGGGGAAGGTTCTGCCCTCACTGCTTCCATCGAAGGAAAGAGGGGAATGCCCCGGGTGAAGCCGCCCAGAACGGTGGAGCGTGGGCTGTGGGAGAAGCCTACCGTTTTAAATAACGTGGAGACCTTTGCCAATGTGCCGAAGATCCTGCTGAACGGAGCGGAGTGGTTCCGCAGCATCGGTACGGAGGGAAGTCCGGGAACAAAGACCTTTTCCCTGACCGGAGCGATTGAAAATACAGGTCTTATTGAGGTTCCCATGGGAAGTACCCTTCGGGAGATCATTTTTGATATCGGAGGAGGCCTGAAGGAAGGATCGGAGTTTAAGGCAGTACAGATCGGCGGTCCCTCCGGCGGCTGTCTGACGGCGGATCATCTGGATGAACCGCTGGATTTTGATTCTGTTAAGAAGTTTGACGCGATTGTGGGATCCGGAGGCATGGTGGTCATGGATCAGCACACCTGTATGGTGGAGGTTGCCCGTTTTTTCATGAGCTTTACTCAGCGGGAGTCCTGTGGAAAATGTGTTCCCTGCCGGGAGGGTACCAAGAGAATGCTGGAGATCCTGGAGCGGATCGTGGCAGGCAAAGGAAAGATGGAAGATCTGGATCTTTTGGAAGAACTGGCAACGATGATCCGGAATATGGCGCTGTGCGGTCTGGGAAAGAGTGCGCCCCTTCCTGTCTTAAGTACGCTTAAGGTGTTCAGAAAGGAATATGAAGCACACATTCTGGAACACAAATGTGAGGCAAAGGTCTGTCAGGCAATGCGCCGTTTTGTGATCAATCCGGCTTTCTGCAAGGGCTGCAGCAAATGTGCGAAGAACTGTCCGGTGGGAGCGATTACCGGGAAGATCAAACAGACCTATCATATCAACAACGATCTGTGCATCAAGTGCGGAGCCTGCAAGGACAACTGTGCATTTGACGCGGTTTATATCGAGGCATAAGAAGGAGGGAATTAAGATGGGTACTATGACAATAGACGGCAGACAGGTCGAATTTACCGATGAAAAAAATGTGCTTACCGTTATCCGGAAGGCCGGAATCGATATTCCTACGCTGTGCTATCATTCAGAACTTTCCACCTTCGGCGCCTGCCGTCTCTGTACGGTGGAGGATGACAGAGGGAGAACCTTCGCCTCCTGTTCGGAAGAGCCCAGGGATGGGATGGTTATTTATACGAATTCAGAGAAAATCCGAAAACACAGAAAACTGATCGTGGAACTGCTTCTGGCAGCGCACTGCAGAGACTGTACCACCTGTATTAAGAGCGGGGAATGTGTGCTGCAGACGCTGGCTCACCGGCTGGGCGTGATGGATGTGCGGTTTGAAAATACAAGGGAGACACAGCCCCTGGATTTCTCATCGCCCTCCATCGTGCGGGATCCCAATAAGTGTATTCTCTGCGGAAACTGTGTCCGCGTCTGTGAGGAGGTGCAGGGGATCGGCGTGCTGGGATTTACGCACCGGGGAACGGATGCGCTGGTCACACCTGCCTTTAAGAAACCAATTGCAGAGACGGACTGCGTAAACTGTGGTCAGTGCCGGGTGTACTGTCCCACAGGAGCGATTACGATCCGCACCAATATGGAAGAAGTGTGGAGAGCGCTGGCGGATCCTGATGTGCGGGTGGTAGCGCAGATCGCACCGGCTGTGCGGGTGGCTGTAGGAGAGGCCTTCGGCATGCCCCGGGGAAGCAATTCCATCGGAAAAGTGGTGTCCGTACTGCACCGCATGGGATTTGATGAAGTGTTTGATACGGCTTACAGTGCGGATCTTACGATCATGGAGGAAGCAGCAGAATTTCTGGATCGGCTGAAAGAAGGGAAAAAACTGCCCCTTCTGACTTCCTGCTGTCCGGCCTGGGTAAAATTTGTGGCAGATCATTTTCCGGAATATGAGGAAAATGTTTCCACCTGCCGTTCGCCCCAGGGGATGTTCTCGGCAGTGATCAAAGAATATTACCGGGATCCGGAACATGCAGAGGGCAAAAAGACAGTGGTTGTCTCGGTTATGCCCTGTACGGCGAAGAAAATGGAGATTAAACGGGAAAACAGTTATACAAAGGGAGAAAAGGACACAGATGTGGTGATCACCACCACAGAACTGATCCGCATGATCCGAAACAGCGGGATTGCCTTTGATAAAGTAGAGTCGGAGGCCTGCGATATGCCTTTTGGAATCGGATCCGGCGGCGGCGTGATCTTTGGTGTGACCGGAGGCGTGACGGAGGCGGCGCTCAGACGCATGGCAAAAGGTCATGACAAGGCGACGCTTGACGCTATTGCAAACAGCGGAATCCGGGGAGACGAGGGAATTAAGGAGGCTGTCATCCCGTATGAAGGACGGGAGGTAAAAGTCTGTGTAGTCAGCGGACTGGCCAACGCAAAGCAGGTAATGGAGCAGGTGTGGGCAGGAGAAAAATCTTACGATCTGATCGAGGTGATGGCCTGCCGCAGGGGCTGCATCATGGGTGGAGGACAGCCGATCCCGGCGGGTCCCAGACACAAGGCGGCAAGAGCCAAGGGACTTTATGATGCGGACGGCAGCATGATCATCAAGAAGCCGGATGAGAATCCGCTGATGGATGTCTTCTACCACGGTTATTTCAAGGGAAAAGCCCATGAGCTGCTGCATAATGACCATTTCTGCGGAGGATGGAAGGAATAGAAAAAAGAGACAGATTTTGACAGAAGGAGAGGCTATATGAATCAGACACCCGCGGGAGAAAGAGTACACATTGGAATATTTGGAAGGTGCAATGCAGGAAAGTCAAGCGTATTAAATGCTGTTACCGGACAGAGTCTGGCGGTCGTGTCCCCGGTGGAGGGAACGACTACGGATCCTGTGTACAAGGCGATGGAGCTTCTGCCCCTCGGTCCGGTTCTTTTTATGGATACGCCGGGGCTGGATGACAGAAGCCTTCTGGGTGCGCTGCGGACAGAGAAGACGGGGGAGATCTTAAGAAAAACAGAGATTGCCCTTCTGGTGCTGGATCTGACTGCGGAGGAGAACCGAAAGGAAGAAATCTGGCTTCTGCGGGAGGTTCTGCAAAGAAGGATTCCATGTCTCCTGATCTGGAATAAATCAGATCTGATCGGAAAAGAGGCGGCAGAGGAGAGGATTGTGCGGAGAAGGAAGGAGTTTCAGGAAAAACTGGGGCTTGCGGAGAATGGACTGCCGGAGGGAATCGTAATGAGCGCTGGTTCCGGTGAAGGGGCAAAAGTTCTGAAAGAAAAGCTGTCCGTTCTGATTCCGGAGAAAAAGGAGCCTTCTATCTGTCAGGATCTGTTTTTCCCGGGAGATGTGGTGGTACTGGTCATTCCTCTTGACAAGGCGGCGCCGAAGGGGCGCCTGATCCTGCCTCAGCAGCAGGTCATCCGGGATATTCTGGAGGGCGGCGGGATTCCGGTGCTGACTTCCGTGGAGAGATTGAAAAGCACCCTGGAAAACCTGAAGGCAAAGCCGGCGCTGGTGATTACGGACAGCCAGGCTTTTGCCCCGGTGGAAAAGGCTGTGCCGGGGGACGTTCTTCTTACTTCATTTTCCATTCTTTTTGCCAGATATAAAGGAAATTTTATCCAGCTGCTTTCCGGGACGGCAAAACTGGCCGGAATCCGCTCCGGGGATAAGGTATTGATTGCGGAAGGCTGTACCCATCACAGACAGTGCGGCGATATTGGGACAGAAAAGCTGCCGGCCTGGATCAGGAAGACAGTGCAGGGGGAACCTGAGTTTGTTTTTTGCAGCGGGACCGGTTTTCCGGAAGCACTGGAAGACTATCGGGTGATTCTTCACTGCGGAGGCTGTATGCTGAATCAGGCAGAGATGGGATGGAGACTGGAAGCGGCAGAGCGGGCGGGAGTGCCCGTCAGCAATTATGGGATGGCAATCGCCTGGCTTCTGGGAATTCTGCCCAGGGCCCTGGAACCATTTCCCGGGGCGCGAAAACTCTGGATGGCGATGACCCGGGAGGGATGCCATGAGTGAGATCAGAAGAAGGGGATCTTTTCCTCTTGACAGAGAAGAATTTGCAGAGGTACTGGAGAGGCTTGGGGAAGAGGATGTACAGAAACTCTTTGAACGGGCCAGGGAGAAGGCGCAGGAGCAGTTTGGCAGAGGTATTTATGTCAGGGGACTTCTGGAGATCAGCAGTTATTGCAAAAATAACTGTTACTACTGTGGGATCCGCAGAGATAACCGGAAGGCCGGACGTTACCGGATGAGCCGGGAAGAGATTTTAGACTGCTGCCGGAAGGGAAGAGAAGCGGGATTTCGCACCTTTGTCCTGCAGGGAGGAGAAGATCCTCTTCAGAGTCCTCAGTGGGTGGAGGAAACGGTAAGACAGATCCGAAAAGAGTTTCCGGACTGCGCCATTACTCTGTCGCTGGGGGAACAGTCAGAGGAAGTGTACCGGCGCTGGCGGGAAGCAGGGGCGGACCGGTATCTGCTGCGCCATGAGACGGCGGATCCGTGTCATTATCAGCAGCTGCATCCCAAGAATCAGAGTCTGGAAAACAGGATAGTCTGCCTGTATGCGT
>URYM01000108.1 GCA_900552095.1 uncultured Blautia sp.
GGCTCGGAGATGTGTATAAGAGACAGGCATACGTCTGCTTTCCATCGCAGAGAAATTCTTCCCCGTCATAGACGATTCCCGCCTCCAGCGCTCCGGCCAGTGTCAGCGGCTTCGTGGTGGAACCCGGCTCATAGGCATCGGTAACGCAGTAATTCTTCCAGATGTCATTGAGGGCTTCGATCTGATCCTGCTCGCTCATGGCTCGGATCTGCTCGGAAGAATAGTAGTTCTTCAGATCTCTGGGATTGTTGGGATCGTAGGATCTGGAATCCGCCATGGCGAGAATCTCTCCCGTCTTCGGATTCTGCACGATCACCCCCACATTTTTGGCTCCCAGCCGCTGGGTTTCCTCATCCCAGGGCGTCTCCTCATCTCCTTTTAAACTGGTGAGGAATTTATCAATATTTTTCTCCACAATCTGCTGAATATTCACATCCAGCGTCGTCACAAGGCTCTTGCCGTTGACCGGCTCGATAATCGTCTGCTCCACATCTGCGTCCGAATTAAAATATCCGTACTGTCTTCCGTCCACTCCATTTAAAATATCAGAATAATAGCCCTCGATACCATAATCAGCCACGTTTCCCGAGTTGGTAAAACCCAGCACATCGCTGGCCACAAAATTCAGCGGATAATTTCTCTTATAATTTTCCTCAAACCAGATTCCCTTGATATTGTTGCGGACTTTCGCCACTTCTTTCCTCTGTGCCTTGTCCAGACTCTGATACGCCTCATCTTCCATATTGACATAGTCTTCAAAGGTCTTCTTGTCCGTGATGGGAACTTCCTTTTTCAGGATGATATACTGGCTGCTCTCTGTCTCCGGACTGTCCAGCTTCGATGTAATCTCTTCCTCCGTGATCCCCAGAATACTGGTCACCGCATCTATGGTCGGCTGTCTGTAATCCTCATCTGAATTAATTACCTTACAGTCCAGGATCACATTATAAAGCTTCTCGCTGCTGGCCAGAAGTGTTCCGTTCCGGTCTGTGATCTGCCCCCTCTTAAAGGGGATCACCCGGCTCTCATACTGCTGCTGTTCCTGACTCAATACCTGTTTGCGGTACTGGCTGCCGGAGCTGGCATTGATAAATGTAATTCTGACCGCTAAACCGACTAAAGCCAGCACAACTAAACCAAATAGTCCTACCAGCTTTTTTCGCATTTTTGTATTCAGTTTAAGCTGTGAAGAACGCTCCACAGCCTTTTTTGTCCTGCTCTGTTTTTTCAAATCCGCTCACCTACTCCGCATCCGGTACATCCTGATACTGGCGCACATAGCTGTTTCCCGACAGGCTGAACCCAACAATCTGATCCTCGTCTGCCGTCTGCATCCCCAGACGGTTCATGGCGATACTTTTCACCTCATCCAGATCCACAGAGGAAAATGTATTGTTGTAAAGCGCATCATTTTCCGCCTTCAGCTTGCTTAAACGGCTCTCCAAAGCAGCAACCGTCTCATTCTGCGTAGTAACAACCGCTTTTAGCTGGAGAAATTTTACGCACATCCCCAGAGAAGCCACTGATACCAGTGCCAGGAACAGAACGTAGCCTCTGCTCATGCGCAGCGCCTTCGCTCTGTTCTTTCGTGCTTCATGGCTAACCTGCCTTTCTGCCCGCTTCTCCTTTTTTTCCGGAGCAGTCTGCAGTTTCCGAACAGCATTTCCATCTATATAATACTGTTCTCTTCTTTGATCCGATCCTGAATCTGCCCTTCTCTTTGCAGTGTCAGCCATTTTGCACCTCCGATGCCCTAACTTTCCTGCCGCCGTTCAAATACTCTTAATTTTGCACTCTTGGAACGGGGATTCTCCTCCTGTTCCCTGGCCGACGGCAGAATGGGTTTTCTTGTTACTACCCTGCCCTTTGATTTCTTTCCGCATACACAGACCGGAAATTCAGGCGGACAGGTACACGGATTTTCATTTCTGCGGAATATTGTCTTCACGATCCTGTCCTCCAGGGAATGAAAGGTGATGACACACAGCCTTCCTCCCGGATTCAGCAGATCAATCATCCCGTCCAGGGACTGCTCCAGCACTTCCAGTTCCCGGTTCAGCTCAATCCGAATCGCCTGGAACGTCTTCTTCGCCGGATGTCCGCCTGTAGCCCGAACCTTCATGGGAATCGCCGCCTTGATAATCTCCGTCAGCTCGCCCGTCGTCCGTACCGGCGCCTTCTCTCTGGCCCGGCAGATATGTTTGGCAATATTCTTCGCAAATTTGTCTTCTCCGTAATCCCGAATCATTCGGTACAGCTCTGCTTCGCTGTAGGTATTCACAATGTCGCCGGCTGTCTTCGGATTTCTCCTGTCCATCCGCATATCCAGCGGCGCATCTTCCCGATAGCTGAAGCCCCGCTCGGCTGCATCCAGCTGGTAGGAGGATACTCCCAGATCCAGCAGAATACCGTCCACAGCGGTAACCCCTATGTTATTTAACTCCCGGACCATGTTGCAGTAGTTGCTCCGGATGATTGTCACCCGCTCCCCGAACACCTTCAGCCGCTCCCCAGCAGCCCTCACTGCATCTTCGTCCTGGTCTATTCCTATTAGTCTCCCCGTGGCAGATAATCCTCTGCAAATTTCACTTGAATGCCCTGCACCGCCCAATGTGCCATCCACATAGATGCCATCCGGCTTTATCTGCAAATTTTCAATCGTCTCGTCCAGAAGAACGGACCGATGCTGAAATTCCATAGTTTTCCTCCGCGCAGTCATTCTCAGATGACGATGCCCATTTCCTGCATACTCTCTGCAATGGCATCCATATCATCATAGCTGTTATTTTCCGCCCATTTTGCCTTGCTCCACACTTCCACCCGATTCAGGTTTCCGGTAAGAACCACATCTTTTTCCAGACCCGCAAATTCTCTCAGGGTTGCCGGCACAAGTATTCTCCCCTGCTTGTCCAGCTCACAGGAGGCAGCTCCAGCTACAAAGAAGCGTGCAAATGTTCTGGCGTTCTTATTGGTAAGCGGCAGTTCGCGTAATTTTTCTTCAAAGGCAGTCCATTCGTTCATCGGATAGATTGACAGGCAGCCATCCAGTCCCTTGGTCAGTACAAACTCATCCCCCAGCTCCTCGCGAAACTTGGCCGGAATGATCATTCTGCCCTTGGCATCGATGGTATGACTGTATTCTCCCATGAACATAACTGCTTCACCTTCTTTCGCGGGCCCGTCTCCCCCGGCACCCTGCTCTTTTCGTGGCTGGAGGATCTGCCACTTGTCCTCCCTTTCGCACCACTATTCACCACTTTCCACCACTTATGTTCCCATTCTAAACTATTTTTCTTTAAAGTGCAAGGGAAAATCCAATAAAAAAGAAGAACCAGATTTTTCCAGTTCCTCTTTTTTCTGTCTCTTTTCTCTCTCACACCGCTTCTGCTTTTTCTTTTTTCTTTTCTCTGTTCCACAGGAAGATCATAAGAATAATGCCGACTGCCACCAACACCACAGATAAAAGCTGCGATACGGGAAGCCCTACCCCCGGAAGGAGCAGCTGGTCTGTTCTCAGGCCTTCGATCCAGGCTCTTCCGCTGCCGTAACCGATCAGATACATACAGAAAATCTGTCCTTTAAACTTTCTGCGCTTTCTCAGAAGCAGGATGATCAGCAGTACTCCCAGGTTCCACAGGCTCTCATATAAGAAAGTGGGATGCACCTGGATCATATCCACCCCGTTGACGGTCTGCAGATGGTCCCACATCTGCTGCGTGATCTCATTCTGCCGCACTGCCGATACCGGAAGCTGCATGGCAAACAAGCCGTCCGTATAACCTCCGAATGCCTCCCGGTTGAAAAAATTCCCCCACCGGCCCATGATCTGTCCGATCAGGATACAGGGAGCCGCCACATCCAGCTGTTGTCCGAAATTCAGTTTCTTGATCCGCCCAAACACATACAGGGCGAGAAAACCTCCGATCACTCCTCCGTAGATGGCCAGACCTCCCTGACGGAGATTGAAAATACTTAATAGATTATCCTTGTAATTGTCCCAGGCAAAGATTACATAATAGAGCCTGGCACCGATCACCCCGAAAATAATCCCGATCATTCCCATATCCCAGAAGGTATCCGGATTTTCCCCCAGACGCTTCGCCTCAAAATAATCAAAGGTAAGAGCCAGGATCATTCCGGTCACAATAATAATTCCGTAATAGGCCACAGGAAATCCAAAAATGCTGATGCTCTTTCCCACATGTTCCAGTTCAATCCCCAGATTGGGGAAATAAATCATCTGATCCATATGCCCATCCTCTATACATTAAAACGGAAAAGAATCACATCGCCGTCTTTTACCACATACTCTTTTCCTTCCATACGGACAAGTCCCTTCTCCCGGGCTCCGGCATAGGAACCGCAGTCCAAAAGATCCTGATAGTTCACTACCTCAGCCTTGATAAATCCGCGTTCAAAATCTGTATGGATCTTTCCGGCTGCCTGAGGCGCCTTTGTTCCCAGCTTGATCGTCCAGGCCCGCGTCTCATCTTCCCCTGCAGTCAGGAAGCTTAACAGTCCCAGCAGGCGATAGCTTGCTTTGATCAGCTTATCCAGACCGGACTCCGTAAGCCCCAGATCTTCCAGGAACATGGCCTTTTCATCTTCGTCCAGCTCTGCGATCTCCTGCTCGATCTGAGCGCAGATTACAAACACCTCACTGCTGTGGGCTGCAGCAAATTCCCGCACCCGCTGCACATGAGCGTTGTCTGCCCCATCAGAGGCCAGGTCATCCTCCGCCACATTTGCCGCAAAAATCACCGGCTTTCCGGTCAGCAGATTGTAACTGGAAAGCCATGCTTCCTCATCTTCGTCTGCCGGCTCCAGCGTAATAGCCAGCTGATCATTTTCCAGATGGGCTTTCACCTTCTGAAGAAATTCCAGCTCCCGGGCTG
Organism: uncultured Blautia sp.; assembly: GCA_900552095.1. Taxonomy (GTDB): domain Bacteria; phylum Bacillota; class Clostridia; order Lachnospirales; family Lachnospiraceae; genus Egerieimonas. The sequence continues at coordinate 4,896 of URYM01000108.1, forward strand.
CCTCTTTATCCATGCGGGCAGTTTTCGTCACTTTGGCAATCCGGCGCTCCAGAATCTCCAGATCGGAGAATATCAGTTCCAGATTAATCGTCTCAATATCTCTTAAAGGATCCACGCTTCCATCCACATGAACAACATTAGAATCCTCAAAGCAGCGAACCACATGAACAATGGCATCCACTTCACGGATATTAGCCAGAAACTGATTTCCCAGTCCCTCTCCTTTGGAAGCTCCCTTCACCAGACCCGCAATGTCCACAAACTCGATCGTAGCCGGAGTTACCTTTTTGGACTGGTAAAAATCTCCCAGAAGTTTCAGTCTCTCATCCGGCACTGCCACGATTCCCACATTGGGATCAATGGTACAAAAGGGATAGTTTGCAGATTCCGCTCCCGCCTTTGTCAGTGAATTAAACAGTGTACTCTTTCCCACATTCGGGAGTCCCACGATACCTAATTTCATTTTTTCTATTTCCTCCTCTTCTGGTACTTCCTTTCGTTATACCAGCACCAGGTTCCTGATTTTTTGAATCTTTTTCTCATTTTACTCTTCTAAAAAAGTCCTGATACAGCAACACATATTGTACCATACCATTACATCTTTGTGAATATTCAGTTTCAAATTCTATTATAATATTCCGATCTGTTCTTACACGACGAAAGGAAAACCCTACGGCTTCATATTAAAGAATTCATTGTAAGCTTTGAGCAATATCTTTTTATATCTTTGTTCAAGAATCGTTCCTGATAAATCTATATACGGACTTCCAAAGATAACAATGATATCATATCCCATCTGCAGTCTCTCCCTTTTAATCTCTCGACTCGATCATAAGAAGCCTTCCCTTTGTAAAACTTACCTGGGCTTCTTCCTCTGCAATCTCATTGCTCACAGACCTGCTGTTCACATATGGCAGATAAAAATCCACAAGAGGATAAGCAAATCCTTCCAGCGTTACCCCTTCCACATCTCCCCCAAAAGGAAGAAAGGATACATACCTGCCAAACTGTTCCTCTTTCCGGATTACCGTTTTCCCCATCAGCAGACGGATCCTGTTGTGCTGATCCACAATCTGCGCCCGGATTCCCGCTTCTTCCAGAATGGGAAGACACTGGATATTCGTCATGGTATGATCCAGGCGGGTGCCCGTGGCGCCCAGAAGGATCACCTGACTGCTTCCCAGATCCATCGCCTTTCGCATGCCGATTTCCATATCCGTGTAATCCTTGTGGCTGTCGTAGGCATCGATGGGAATTTTTCCCTGTCCCCGGTAATATTTCAGGATCTCCGGATCTACGCTGTCAAAATCTCCCACGATGGCATCCGGACAGATCCCTGTCTGTCTCTTATACACATCTCCGAGCCC